>CAJXIT010000241.1 GCA_913054055.1 uncultured Thalassolituus sp. | reverse complement strand
ACACTCTTATGCTATTCACCGCATAATATAAATACCCTGCGAATACAAAACACATTGTTCAGCCAGAAACAAAAAAGCGAAGCCACTTTTACAGTGCACTTCGCTTTTTGGTTTTAAGGT
Source organism: uncultured Thalassolituus sp. (assembly GCA_913054055.1). GTDB lineage: Bacteria > Pseudomonadota > Gammaproteobacteria > Pseudomonadales > Oceanobacteraceae > Bermanella. The sequence continues at coordinate 5,502 of CAJXIT010000241.1, read as the reverse complement.
TTTTTCTTTTAGCCGATGGTCTGGCCCTTACCTAACGCTAACGGTTATTGGCGAGCTAAACGCCCAATTAGCTGTTCGCTGTTTACTTGAACAAGACTGCGTGTGGGATTTATGTCTAATCCACCGCGGCGGGTATAACGGGCACTCACGGCAAGTAATTCAAATTCCCCAAGATTATAAAGGTCGCAAAAAATTTGCTCAGCACAGTGCTCATGAAAGTCATCATGATCGCGGTAGCTGATTATGTATTTCAGTAAGGCTTCGCGATTTAACTTACTGCCCTTGTAATGGATAATCAATGTTGCCCAATCTGGCTGATTAGTCACTGGGCAATTACTTTTTAACAAATGACTGTTTAACGTTTCTTCAACCATAGTACCTGCCTGATCCGCATCTAAACTTAATAAGGCTGCATTAGGTTTGTAGTCGTTTGCCTCTACATCCAAATGGTCAATGTTTTCACCTAAGTTGTTTTGATTCAGCGGGTAGTCCAGTACATCATAAAATGTCACCTTCACCTCACCACCAAAGCCCTTGCTTAAATCAGTTTCCATGATGGTTTGCACCTGGCTAATGGAATCAAATTTGGTTTGGTTAAAGCTGTTTAAGTACAACTTAAACGATTTAGACTCCACTATGCTTTTGGATTCGCACGGGATCATAAATTCGGCAATATAAACCTGAGGCTTGCCCTTTTGATTCAACCAAGAGATTTCAAAGCCTGTCCAAACATCCACACCGTAAAATGGTAAATCTGCATTTATTCGATGTTTAGGCATGGTTAATTTTTCACGATTCTGCTCTCTTGAGATCGGAAAAATAAGCGACGCGTCGTATTCCGCTTTATATTCGGTTTCTTTACCTAATAGAATATCTTTGTGCATTATTGGCGAATCCCCTTACCGCGCTTCAGTAACCACATGCTATACGCATACAAAACAATGATTGTACCAATTAAAATGCTATAACACGCCACTAAACTCACATCACTTACCCCTAACATGCCATAACGAAAACCATTAACCATGTATAGAATGGGATTGAACTGAGCCACCACTTGCCAAGCGGCAGGCAATAAATCAGTACTGAAGAATACGCCCCCTAAATAGCTTAACGGGGTTAATACAAATGTGGGAATGATGCTCACATCATCAAATTTATTGGCGTATAAGGCATTAATGAAACCGCCCAGTGAAAATAGAATAGAGCTTAATAAAATCACTGACGTCAGCACCCAAAAATTAAACACGGATACATCAGTAAAAAACAGCGCCACAATGGTGACAATCACACCCGTTAAAATGCCGCGTGTCACGCCACCAAAAACATAACCCCATAAAATTACAGAGTTGGGCACAGGGGCCACTAACAGCTCTTCAACGCTGCGTTGAAACTTATTACTGAAAAACGAGCTGGACACGTTTGAATATGCGTTATTAATCACGCTCATCATAATCAAACCTGGCATGATAAAAGACATATAATTTAAACCCGACATTTCACCAATGCGCGATCCAATTAAATTACCAAAAATAATAAAATATAAGGTCATGGTGATGGCTGGCGGCAATAAGGGTTGCTGCCAAATACGCATAAAGCGTCGTACTTCTTTCACTAATATGGTGTTAAAGGCAATCCAGTAAGTGCTTAAAAATCCGTTCATGCTTAGCTCCTTACCGTATTTACAAATAGTGTTTCTAGGCGATTGGATTTTGGACGAATGCCACTGATAGAAAGGCCTTCTTTATTGAACACGTCAAATAGCTCATTAATGGCTGTGCCCTTTTCCACATCCACCTCAAAACAAGAATCGTCCATCCAAACTGGCTGAAGCTCGGTTAATTCTGGTCGCTTGGCACACGGTTCGGCCAAATCCACCACTAAAGTTTGTTTGTGTAGCTCTTGTAATAAGGCTTTCATAGAGGTGTTTTTGACGATATCCCCCTGATTAATAATGGCGATGTTTTCGCACAGGCTTTCCGCCTCTTCTAAATAGTGTGTGGTTAAAATAATGGTGGTGCCTTCTTCTTTATTCAGCTTCACCAAGTATTCCCACATGCTAATGCGCAGCTCAATGTCTACCCCTGCGGTGGGTTCGTCCAGTATTAGCAGCTTAGGATTATGCACTAAGGCTCTGGCGATCATTAGGCGTCGCTTCATGCCACCTGACAGCATGCGTGACGGCACATCCCGCTTATCCCAAATATCCAACGCTTTTAAGTATTTTTCGGTGCGTTCTTTTGCCAGTTTGGTAGGAATACCGTAATAGCCTGCTTGCGTAATCACGATATCCTGTACTTTTTCAAACTGGTTAAAGTTGAATTCTTGCGGCACAACAGCCAGTAGACGCTTAGCGTCGTACCAGTCTCCTTCAATATCGCGGCCATAAACCGAAACTGAACCGGATGTTTTATTAACCAAACCCGAAACGATACCAAGTGTGGTAGACTTACCGGCACCGTTAGGTCCTAGCAAGGCAAAAAAGTCGCCCTGCTTTACTTCAAGGTCAATACCTTTCAAGGCTTCAAAGCCATTGTCGTATACCTTGTTAAGCCCAGATATTTTCAGGGCAGGCCCTGAATAATCATCCAATATGTTCATAGCACCGTCATTTTATGCAAGCTTATAATCCACGTAATCATACTCTCATTTTATTGAAAGATTTTTTAAATCTTTTGAAACAAGGTGTTCCATTTAATCAGGATAGCTTGGATGAAGAAGACCAGAGTTTTTTAGATCAACTTTCTGCGCTTATCCAAGACTTAGAAAACCAGGCACCTGATGCCAGCTTTGACGGCCAAAGCTGGTTAGGCCGCCTGTTTAGAAACTACACTACTTACGCGCCACACTTAGGCCGCGAGGTATTATGGTACTTTGGCGGCGAAGCCCTTCATTTTATGCCCGACCAAGAAATTGAAAAATTCCAAGCATTAGACGATATGGTGGCGGAAGGCCGTGACTATTTAGAAGCTAAAAAAGAAGTGTTTAACCCGCACTAGCCTAACCATCACTAGCTTGATAATCCCGCATCAATAAAAAGAGAGCCCTACTCTCTTTTTTTGTGCCCACATGTTTTACTAAACATCAGGAAAAACAACTCACTACAGCATGATTTAGCGCATGTGCATTATCGACACGCGAAAAAAAACCAAGACATTGTCTTGGTTTCTTTAATTGTACTGGAGCGGGAAACGAGATTCGAACTCGCGACCCCGACCTTGGCAAGGTCGTGCTCTACCAACTGAGCTATTCCCGCACATGTCGTCCTGTGAACAACGGAGCGTATTTTAATGACTCAAGCGCCACTGTCAACGTTTTTTTCCTTATTTCTGAATAACTTACAGCTCAGTGCTCTTCAAAACCGGCCATGCTGCTTTGAGATATGTCATCATTGACCAAAGAGTAAGCACCGCTGCAATTAACAGAATAAATATGGCGGCATAATACCAACCATCACTAGAAATCAGACCATCTGTACCAGCCGGTTCTATTCCTAGCAAACCGGTAATCGCCACCATTTGAATAAGCGTTTTTGCCTTGCCAACATAACTAACCGCCACATCGGCTGATTTATTCATTTCAGCCATCCATTCCCGCAAAGCCGAAATAACCACTTCACGAGCAACAATAATCAGCGCAGGCACTGTTAACCAAAGATTACTGTCTCGCTCTACAACGATCATCAAAGAAATCACCACAATCAACTTGTCCGCTACGGGATCTAGAAATGCGCCAAATGGTGTCATCAAATTCATTTTACGGGCAAGGTAGCCGTCCCAATAATCGGTGATACAGGCAAACCAGAACACAACAGCAGCCGCAAAACTGGCCCAGTAAACAGGCAGGTAAAATACAATCACCATCAGAGGAATCAGAATAACCCTGATAGAGGTTAATATATTTGGTAAATTTAACGGCATAACAACTTCCAACAACTTTTATTTACTAGGGCTAACCGCCCCAAATTACATATTATGTGTGCAGCGCATCGTATATTTCTTGAGCAAGCTGATGACTAATTCCCGGCACTTTAGCAATCTCATCAACATTAGCAGATTTAATCTCACCCACATCGCCGAAGAATCTTAACAGCTCCCTACGCCTTTTTGGACCTATTCCTTCAATATCTTCCAATACTGAACGCCCTCTTGCCTTAGCGCGACGAGCACGATGACCTGTTATGGCAAACCTATGAGACTCATCCCGTATCTGCTGAATCAAATGTAATGCTGGTGAAGCTAAATCCAAAGTGAACTCGCCCCCTTCAAATAACAGCACTTCCATACCGGCTTTTCGGGTTACGCCCTTAGAAACACCAAGCAATTGAATGCGCTCAGTTAAACCCAGATCTAACAAAACTTTTTTGGCTACCCCAACCTGCCCTTTACCACCATCGATTAACAACAGATCAGGGGTTTTATCTTCAGTGACCTTTTTAAACCTACGACTCAAGGCTTGTTCCATCGCCCCATAATCATCACCAGGTTCAACACCATCAATATTAAATTTCCGATAATCACTTTTTAGCGGACCGTCTTGATTAAACACAACACAAGACGCAACCGTTGCTTCCCCATGACTGTGACTAATATCAAAACACTCCATGCGCTTGGGCATCTCATTTAAAGCCAGCACTTGCATTAAATCCAGATACAATCCGGACATATGGTGCTTGTCGCGGATTTTTACACTGACGGCCTCTTGCGCATTATTTAATGACATCTGCTGCCATTTCTGACGCTCTGCACGTACAGAATGCACAAGTTTTACTTTTTTGCCCTTTTGCTCACTTAGAGCGGCCTGCACAATGCTTATATCCATCACTTCATGAGAAACAATAATTTCATCTGGAATCTCTCTTCCCATGACCAAGTAATATTGAGAAATAAATGCTTCAAGTGCCTCACCCTGGGTTTCATCCATATTAAACTTTGGATAATACGATCGACTGCCCTGCATCTGTCCATGTCGTATACACAATATTTGAACAGCCCATAAGCCTTGCTCTTGTACAATGGCCACCACATCCACATTAGACTGGCCCGATTCAATCACCTGAGACTCTTGGACTTTTCTTAGATATTGAATTTGATCTCGAATAACAGCAGCCTCTTCAAACGCCATGGCGACCGAGGCTTGCTCCATATCCACCTGCAAAGCAGTAATCAGTGAAGGGTTTTTACCCTGCAAAAACATTTTGGCGTGATCCAAATCTTTTTGATACTGCTGTTTACTAATTAAATCAACGCACGGTGCTGTGCAGCGTCCAATTTGATGTTGTAAACATGGGCGACTGCGATTATTAAAATAACTGTCATCACAATTTCTAAGCCTAAATACTTTTTGTAAAAAACTTAAACTTTCGCGAACCGCACCAGAACTGGGAAATGGGCCAAAATATACGCCATTTTTTTTCTTCTTGCCGCGTGCATAACAAAGCAAAGGGAAATCATGATCAGATAAAAAGATATAGGGATAAGATTTATCGTCTTTAAGTAAAAT
>CAJXIT010000240.1 GCA_913054055.1 uncultured Thalassolituus sp. | reverse complement strand
ATGGCATTAAAATCAGACGACATTTTAAGGGCATCTGAACTACTAGAATTAACCGCTGAAAAAATATTAGAAGAGCAGGATTTAGCCCAGTTATTACACTGGAAAAAACGCCTGCCAGATTCCATTATTGTCACCTCACCTCGCTTAATTATTATATTCAGTTGGACGCTGGCACTGGCACAGCAATTGGATGAAGCTGAGCGGCTGATGGCACAAATGGATCGCTTGTTGTCTTTAGATAAAAAGTTGATTAACGATGAAATATCCGGTCAGCTGTTTGCGATTCGTGCGTACATTGCCCGTGGACGCGGCAACATTGATAATGCAATTTCATTGTGCCAACAAGCAATTGAAAAGCTTCCCACTAAAAACCATGTGGCGAAAGCCATCACGTATTACAATTTGTCTAATGCATATATGACGTTAGATAAACTTTCACAAGCACGGGAATATAATAGACTCTCGTTTGAAACGGCTCGCGCCGCGGGCAGTGTGCATTTAGAAATGCTAGCCCTGCATGAGCAAGCTCGAATTGAGCAGGTAAAGGGACATTTAACCGTATCAAAAAAGCTATTGGATAATGCCCTGGTATTGTCAGAAAAAATTAAACACCGTGATCGTGTTGCGGCTTATGGTCGTGTACTGATTTATAAAGGTTATATTAGCTGGCTTCAGAATCATGTTGAAGAAGCGCAAAACTTAATTCGCTTGGGCATGAAAGTATCTGAGCGGTGCCATGATTCATATGTGATCATGGGGTTTATTTTATTATCTAATATTGCTCGTCAGAGTGGAAAATTAGAAACGTCTTTTGATGAGCTATCCATGGGCGAAGCTTTGATGCAGCGTTGGATGATACCTGGCCATATTTTTCAACCTTGGCTTGCTACCATGCGCGCTAATCTGTTAATTGATCAGGGTAAGCATGATAGCGCATTACTGAATTTAAAAAGTTTATATGGATTGTTAGAAAATAATGCCCATGCCCTATCACCTGAGCACTATCCCGCATTAAAAGGTTTGGTTGATGTGTTTTTTGTGCGTGCCAAATCCATTGCAGGCAGTCATAAAGATGCATTACAGCTGTTAGATAAAAAAATTGAGCAGACCCATAATTCTCAATATGGGTTTGCATTGATATTTATTTATGTCATGCGCGCATTATTAAGGTATCAATTAGGAAAAGAAGATGGCGCATTACAGGATTTTCGTAAAGCTTTATCTATGGCTGAACCTGAAAGCAACCTTATGCCTTTTATTGAATACAGTTCTGGGATGAGTGCGTTATATGGACAGCTGCCGCAGCAAATTAAACACAAGCCATTTGTTGAAACCATTTTGCGAAACATTGAACTGACGGTGGATGAAGGTCATAACCAAGAATTTGCCAAGGCCCGAGCAGTGCTTAGCCAAAGGGAATTGGGGGTATTAGGTTTAATTGCTCAGGGTATGTCTAATCAAGAAATTGCAGAGAAACTGTTTATTAGTTTGCATACAGTGAAGACCCATGCACGTCGAATCAATTCGAAACTTGAAGTGAAAAGCCGAACTCAAGCCATAATAAAAGCCAGAGAAATAGGCGTCATTTAAACCACCTATTTGTCTGGCTTTCTATATTAATAGACGGTTATTTATTCAATGCATCGCATTCGTGAATGTCTTTAAAGTCCACTTTCCAAGGTTGCTCTTTACGCAGTTCATCAACCACATAATCTACAAATGATCTTACCTTAACACTGAGATGGCGATTGCTTGGGTAAATAGCATGGATAGGGACCGCGTTAAAACTCCAATTGCATAGCAGCGGCGTAAGCTTTTTTTCTGCAATGTCTTGCGCACAAATAAACGTGGGCAGTCGTGCGATGCCTAATCCATTTAAGGCCATTTTATGTAAGCTTTGGGCATCGTTAACTTGTACCCTAGGTTTTACATCGACTGAAATGGCTTCTGGATGATCGAAAGACCAAGAGTCTCCCTGAACCCAGCTAACAATACTGTGCTGTTTAAGTTCGTTAGGGTGTTGCGGAGAGCCATGCTGCTCAATGTAAGATGGACTTGCGCAAAGCACCACATTCACTTCTCCAAGTGGGCGGGCAATCAGCGATGAATCGGCCAGCGTTCCCACACGGAATGCCACGTCGATGCCTTCTTGAATCAGATCCAATGGCTGATCTGTTAATACAATCTCAACTTGAATTTCAGGGTTGGCTTTTAGGAAGTCAGACACTAAATCACTTAATACCCAGGTGCCGAATAACATGGGGGCTGTAATTCTTAGCAATCCTTTGGGTTTCGATTGCATTTCGGTCACAGCGATATTGGCTTCTTCCACATCGCCAATAATACGAGAGCATTGATTGTAATAAGCGCTACCAGTATCCGTTAGGCTTAATGTGCGAGTGGTGCGCTGTAATAAGCGTACTCCCAAACGCTCTTCTAACTGTGTGATTTTACGGCTCACGGTCGACTTGGGCAGCCCAAGATTTTTTGCGGCACCGGTAAAGCTGCCTGCATCCACCACTTTTACAAAGATGGCAATTTCATTGAGATCGAACTGTTCCATGCAGAAATCCAGTTGAAGATTGAACTGTTGCTATTTTGGAACAATAGCCAGGTTTTGACCAGTTCTTTTGCTGGTACAATCGTGCATCTAGTGGTGTTTTTTTATACACTTAACGCATAAAAAACAGACCGTTCCACATAAAAAGACAATATATCGGTGGTGGCGTAATTTGGCCACTGGCATACTGCGCCGCATATTTCTGACTAAAAATAATAATAATACCGAGAAATAGGATGTTGCCTGTTGTTGCAAAGCTGTTTCGTAATGCTTTTGCAGTTTTTTAACAGGCAGCCGAACACAGACTATTAATGGGTAACTATTGTAATGAAAAAAATAACTATGCAAGCAGCCATTACCGCTGCAGCCTTACTTCCGGCGATGACGTTCGCATCTGGCTACAAATTAAATGAACAAAGTGCTGCAGGCATGGGGACTGCACACGCTGGTCGCGCTGCCATGGCAGAAGACGCGTCTGTTGTTTTCTACAATCCTGCTGCAATGACTGAATTAGATGGGCCTGTATTGACGGCTGGTTTTACTTACATCAAAGGTAATGGCGAGTTTACAGGTAATGGAACCAATGTTGGCGGTGGCGCGATCACAGGTGCTGACGACGTCGACGCTTATTCAAATGGCGGAAATTATTTGGGCGAATCTTTTATACCTTTTATCTATTATGCACGCCCAGTTAATGAAAAGTTCTCTGTTGGTTTAGGTGTGTATGTTCCTTTTGGAACAAAAACAAATTATGACGATGATTTTGTCGGTGGCGGGTTTGCCGATGAAACTTCTCTAGCTTCTATCGAAATAGCGCCTGTATTTGCATATAAAGTGAATGATCAACTAAGCGTCGGTGGCGGTCTTGATATCGTTTATATGGAAGGATTACTATCTAAATTTGTAGATTCAGTTCCCTACCGTGCAGATTTAGCTTATGCAGTTGGTGTTTTGGGGCATGATCCTGCAACTTATGGTATTACAGCTGGGTCGCCATTGCTTGATAGCTCGAATGCGGGCTTTGAAAATCACTATGAAGTTGAAGGTGATGACTGGAGTTACGGTTGGAATCTAGGTGCATATTATAAGCTTACAGATAGTACAACGCTTGGTGTTACTTATCGATCTGAAATTGAATTCACCCTTGAAGGTGATTCAAAATTTGCAGAAACATTTGTTGCTTATGATTCAGGAACAGATAGCTTAGTGCCTTATGGAACAATACAACCTCAAGCATCAGAAGTTCCTTTGACGACACCTGCATCAGCAACTGTATCTTTAGCGCATCAAGCAACAGATACTTTGTTATTGCAAGTAGGAGCTACTTGGACGGGGTGGTCTTCATTTCAATCATTTGACGTAATTGCAATTGAACGTGCAACACCTAGCACAGCTGATGGTATTGATATTTCTGATATTGCATTCGATAGTGGTGACGGACTAGATGCAGGTTACATTGGTCACATTGATGAACGTTGGGTTGATGTTTGGGCTGTGGCCCTGGGTGGTACTTATCAGCTAAACGATAAGCTTGCCCTACGTGCTGGTTATGCATATGACCAATCCCCAGTACGTGATGAGTTCCGTACCGCTCGTGTTCCATCTTCTGACCGTCAATGGTTAACATTTGGAGCGGGTTATACGATCAGTGCTAATTTGTCACTTGATGTGGCTGCCGGTTATTTGTTTATGTATCCAATGGATTTAAGTGAAGTAAACAAGAAAAATGACAATACGCCTACAAGTAGTTTAACAAGCGTAACAGGCGAATACGAAATCGATGTATTCGGTCTTTCTGCTCAGGTGAACTACAAGTTTTAAGAAACGTTTTTGTTGAAGCCCGTTGCATAACGGGTGTCTCCATTTGCCCTTTAGGTGTGAAAGCTTAAGGGGCTTTTTTGTATTTGCAGAAAAATATGTGCAGTTATGACGTAATGCACAGGTTTGGCGCAAAATGGACGGTGGCGGAAAAAGTGGAAAAAATCGTGCATTCATATTGAACTGCTTGCTCAATCCTAGTGCAAGAAAATAGAGTGATCTTGATGTTATTGCTGTAACTTATTGATAAATAAGGGAAATATTAATTGGTATGTCATTTGCTTTTATAAAGAAAAATCTGATAGAGAAAGCACAAAAGTGAACCAACCCATGCAAGACGCCCAAGTGAACAGCATGCCTTTGGCAGCGTTACATCAAAATCAGCAGCTGAGATTGAAGGCGCTGGATTTGGTAAAGGCATTGTATGAGCAAGTTAGAGTCGTACAGCAACATCGCGCTGCCACAAATGGTGCGTTGGCGGGCAATCCGTTTTTTGAGAGTAAAACTCGAGTCTTAGCTCGTGAAGTGAATAACCGATTTAAAGAATTGAATCGCATCATGATGGACCGCCCCGAGCTTTACAATGAGCTGGTTTGGTCCGATGTGAACAATGCTTGGCAAACGGTTCACCTACAATGGCGTCAAGATGATGTGATTGAGAATTTTGAATTACATAGCCACCTGGTTAAGCAAATTTTAAGTTACATTGCTGAAGTTGGGCATAAGGCTGAAGGCCTGATTGAAACCAATTTCCATAATCGAGCTTTGAGTCATTATGTATTTGAAGACTTACCTTGGTTTATTGAGCTTTTAGGTCAAATTAGAGCCTTGGGCACATCTGCTGCTGTGGTTGGTAAATTAGACGAACCCACTGAAATGCGCATTCGGTTTTTAATGGGGCAACTACAAAAGCAACAAATTAAAGTGAAAGAGCAAGCCCAAAGATTCTCTCAAGAAGTGATAGAAATTACTTCTTCATTGATCGACGCCTTGTTATGCGAGCCGAAGCTAGAGCGTTTATATGGCATCATTAATCATGATATTTTAAGTGGGCGTGACATTGTGACCAGTGCGGATGAAGTGTTCACCTTAAGCACTTCCATTATTGATGCGCACTTTAATGTGATGAACGAAGGCTTAAGATTATTAAGGCTAAGTATGGATAAGCGCATCCAGGCTTGGGTTGCGCGTTAGCCAAATTTAATTGAATCAATCATTAGATAATAAATAACCGAGTACGTTGGAAACGTA
>CAJXIT010000239.1 GCA_913054055.1 uncultured Thalassolituus sp. | reverse complement strand
AAAAATTCGCTCTCTGGCCAAAGAAGCTCGCGCCCAGCAAGCAGAGCTTCCCGCCGCTTTAATCAACGAGCTACACAGCCTTGCAGATGATGACATCACTCCAATCACTCGAGCGTTTAATCAGTTTTTAAACCTAGCCAATATCGCAGAGCAATACCATGATGTCATTAGAGGTCGTCGTAAAAAAGAAGAAGCCTATTTATCCCAGTTAACAGACATCATCGACACGCTCAGTGACCGCCTCACCCCTGACGAAGTGCTTGAACGTATCAGTAACTTAAATATTCAATTGGTTCTGACCGCTCACCCCACAGAAGTAACAAGACGCACCCTTATTCAGAAATACGAACACATTTTTAATGCGTTAAACGACCTAGATACTCAACCCTACGAATACGAAAAAGCCCAAGTACTTGATCATCTTAAGCGTGTTATCGCCCAAATTTGGTATACCGACGAAATTCGTCAGCAAAAACCTACCCCTGAAGACGAAGCCAAGTGGGGATATTCCGTTATTGAGGGGTCTCTTTGGGAAGCTTTACCTCGCTTTTACCGTGAAGTGGACCAGCTATTAGCCAGTAAAAACATCCCTGCTTTGCCTATTCATATCAACCCTATTAAATTTCATTCGTGGATGGGCGGTGACCGAGATGGCAACCCAAACGTCACCGCTAAGGTCACTCAAAATGTTTTATTGCTGGGTCAATGGATGGCCGCTGACCTGTATTTAAGGGATTTGGATATTCTAGTGAACACCCTGTCCATGGAAAAATGTAATGCCACATTGAAAGCCGTGGTGGGCGATGTGAAAGAACCCTATCGTCACTTATTGTATGAGCTAAGAGAACGCTTACGTGAAACCCAAGCCAATATGGGTAGTAAATTAAAACAACCAGAACTTAGCCACCCTGATGCATCCATCAGACATATTTCCAGTCTAATAGAGCCCTTAAAGCTGTGTTATGACTCTTTAATCGAATCAGGCATGCACATAGTAGCTAACGGAAAACTGTTAGATACACTGCGCTGTGCCTATACCTTTGGATTAAATTTATGTCCTTTGGATATTCGTCAAGAAAGCACTCGTCACGCAGAAGTATTTGAAGCACTTACCCAGCATTTAAATATGGGGGATTATGGTCAATGGGACGAAGCAGCTCGCCAAGCATTTTTAATTGAAGAGCTGCAAAATAAACGGCCACTGCTGCCAAACGACTGGCAGCCCAGTGATAATGTGCAGGAGGTGCTGGATACCTGTTCGGTAGTGGCCCAAGAAAACCCTGACTTTTTTGCGTCCTATGTGATCTCGATGGCAGGGGCCCCCAGTGATGTTCTTGCTGTGGCCTTGTTATTAAAAATGTGCGGCTGCAAAACTAATATCCCAATTGCTCCCTTATTTGAAACACTGGATGACCTCACTCAAGCCGCTTCATCCATTGATGCCCTTCTACAACTGCCTTGGTATCAGGAATACTGCCAAGGCAACCAAATGGTGATGGTGGGCTACAGCGACAGCGCCAAAGATGCAGGGCAATTAGCGGCCTGTTGGGCCCAATACAAGGCACAAGAAGAATTAGTCGAAGTATGTGATCAGTACAACACCTCGTTAATGTTATTCCATGGCCGTGGCGGTACCGTTGGCCGAGGAGGTGGCCCAGCTCATAGCGCGATTCTGTCACAACCTCCAGGTTCAGTTAGGGGTAGCATTCGCGTCACCGAACAAGGTGAAATGATCCGCTTTAAATTTGGACACCCTGACGTGGCACAAAGATCACTGCAAGTGTATTTATCTGCCGTGCTTTTAGCCACTGAACTACCACCGCCAAAACCTACCGACGACTGGCGGCATATCATGGAAACCATTTCAGACATTGCATTAGTGAACTATCGAGAAGTGATACGTGAAAATCCTGATTTTGTTCCCTATTTTCGAAGCGTGACGCCAGAACAAGAGCTGGGCAAGCTGGCACTTGGTTCACGTCCTGCTAAACGGAAAGCCACTGGTGGCGTTGAGAGCTTAAGAGCCATACCTTGGATATTCGCTTGGACTCAGATTCGTTTGATGTTGCCTGCCTGGTTAGGCAGCGAGACAGCCCTTAATGAATTCATAAACTCTGGGCGATTAAAAGATCTACAGACAATGACCGAAAAATGGCCCTTCTTTCAAACTTACATTGATATGCTGGAAATGGTGCTGAGTAAAGCGGACAAAGGCATTGCTCGCTATTACGAAAGTACGCTTTACCCAGAAGAAACATCAGAACTGGGACAAGACTTAAGAGAGAGGCTGGAATTAGCCATTAAACGGGTGCTAGATATCAAGCAACAAACTGAACTGCTAGAGCATTCACCGACCATAGGTAACTCCATGGCTGTGCGTAACCCGTATACCGACCCATTACATTATTTGCAGGCGGAATTAATGCGTCGAACCCGTGCTAACCCTGATAATCACTCCCTGGAGCATGCTTTAAAAGTCACCATGGCCGGCATCGCTGCAGGTATGCGTAACACAGGTTAACAATTACTCACTTATAAATACGTAACTTAACCCAATATCTAGTAAACCTAAGATAAGCTTCAGATCATTAATAATAAGATCTGGAGCTGACAATATGACAGGCTTGCCGTTTATCGTTCAAAGTATTTACATCCCTGAAAGCTGCAATGCACGTCAAATCGAATCACTTACTAAATCGCGCATCATTCAAACAAATATTTATATTGGTAGCGACAATCCCTTCTTATTTGTAAGTACCTACACACATTTACAGGCCCAAGATTCAAGCCTTAATGACCGACCCTCTGGGAAATGGTTACCAATGCCGGATAAGTACGATATTCCTTGTTCCATGAGTGAAGACATTAAAAACCATAGCCATCTATTAATTCCCAGTGGCCAAGGGCTCTTATACTGGCGTTGCAAAACCCGCGATTTCATTGACTATATTTTAAGCCATGGGGCTCAATGGCAAAAAGTTAAGAATGTGAGTTAAGGACATTTTTAGCACATATCCCCTAGCGCCCTCTCCTTATACACCAGAGTCCACCTAGGCTCTGTTGAACACTGTATAAATTACAACCAATCAATAAATCCTCACTAAACCTTGGTCTACTTGCCCTTGATGTCCGGGTCAGGTATCTTGTTCGTCCTTTTGAAAACACAGGCTATTTTTTAACCAAAAAAGCCTTTAAAAACAACAATCTCCAAAACAGCTTGATTTTGATATTAGGCTTTTTTGGAGATTGATATATAAAATAACGAAGGAAACATTAATGCGTATTATCTTATTGGGCGCACCAGGCGCTGGTAAAGGTACTCAAGCACAGTTCATTTGTGAGAAGTACAGCATTCCTCAAATTTCAACAGGCGACATGTTACGTGCTGCAGTAAAAGCAGGCACTGAGCTAGGCAAGCAAGTTGAAGAGATCATGCAGACTGGTGGCTTAGTATCAGATGAATTAATCATCTCATTAGTAAAAGAACGTATCTCAGAAGCAGATTGTGCAAACGGCTGCTTGTTTGATGGCTTCCCACGTACTATCCCTCAAGCTGAAGCAATGATTGAAGCCGGTGTAGACATTGATTACGTTGTTGAAATCGACGTAGAAGATGAAGAAATCGTAAAACGCATGAGCGGTCGTCGTGTTCACCCTGCATCTGGCCGTACATACCACGTGATCTACAATGCACCTTCAGTTGAAGGCAAAGACAACGAAACCGGTGAAGACCTGATTCAACGTGAAGACGATGCAGAAGAGACCGTTCGTAAGCGTTTAGGCATTTACCATGATCAAACCGCACCTTTGGTTGGCTTCTATAAAGGCCTAACCGATGCTAATGCACCTAAGTACGCACACATTCCAGGTGTGGGCACATTAGATGACATTCGTGATGCGGTATTCAAAGCAATCAGCTAATTTTGCTTTGCTTAGAAAACAAAAAAGCCAGCTTTAAGCTGGCTTTTTTAATTCTATAAAAGTGTCCTTTAACCTAAATTGGGCTTCAGCACTTCGAACATGGCTTCAATATGATCATCTCTATCGTTTAAAGCAGAAATGTAACGATACTTCTCCCCGCCTGATTCTTCAAATATTTCTCGATTTTCACCTTCTAGCTCTTCCAATGTTTATAAACAATCTGCACTGAATGCTGGACTGATAATCGCGACATTTTTGATCCCCTGACTTGGAAAGCTTTTTAGCGTTTCATCAGTATATGGCTTTAACCATTCAGCCTTACCAAACCGGCTTTGAAAGGTACTAATCACTTTATCGTCATCTAAACCTAGCTTTTCAACAACTAAACGCGTGGTTTGCAAACATAAACAATGATACGGATCACCATTATCTAAAAACAGTTTTGGCATACCATGGTACGAAAATACAATTTTGTCTGGAATACCATTTTTTTCAAGGTCTTCACGAATACTGTTTGCCAGCGATTCGATATAAGCAGGAGTTTTATGGTAGCCACTAATAAAGTGTAACTCAGGAACCCAGCGCCACTTTCTTAGCACATTGGATACCGCATCAAAAGTGGAGCCCGTTGTTGGACTAGAATATTGTGGATACAAAGGAAATATCACAATACGGGTAAAGCCTTTTTCGCGAAGCGCCTCTAAACCCGCTTCTATGGATGGATTACCATATCGCATGGCCATAACAACTTCGGTGCCCACATACCCCTTTTGCTCTAATACATTACTTAATTTATCCCGTTGCAAGCTTGTTATGTGAGTCAAGGGTGACCCGTTTTCAGTCCAAATGCTGTCATACAATTTGGCCGAGCGCTTTGGGCGAACTCTTAAAATAATACCATGCAAAATCATCAGCCAAATTAGCCGAGGTATTTCAACAATTCGAGGGTCAGATAAAAACTCCCTTAGATAAACTCTTAAGGCTTTTGCTGTAGGCGCATCGGGGCTCCCTAAGTTTGTCAGCAAAATGCCGGTTTTTTGATGAAAACGCCCTTCGTGAGGGTTATCAGTGATACCAGAGAACCGCGACACACAAAACTCCTTAAACAGAAATATTAGATATATGGACTATTGTAACGAACCAACCGTGATATTAGATCACTTTCGTTGGATTTTATCATGATCCCCCTCCTTTAAATGCTAAGTAAGAAGGTTAAACTCAAAGAACTTCACTTCAGAGGGCCTCATCTACTTATTGAAATCCAATACTTGGATAAACTGCAAAAAGGCGTTCGATCTAACTTTCAATGAATTATTTAACGTTCAATCGGTTTAGTGCCATATTCCATGCTAAAAACCATTTACAGCGATTTAAATCGTTAAAACTCTAAAACTCAGCGCTATTTATTCAAACATTCTGACAGGTAGAGTCACACGACACATTTATTACGCCTGAATGAGTAACCTCATAACGCTATTGGAGCTGATTAAGACTTTAAATTAATCTATTAGATACGATTCAAATGGAGTAATGATTCATGATCTCTTCTTCAAAAAACGGATTTGATGACCCTTAATATAGTTTTCGGCACCAATTAATGAATAAAACTATGAATAAACATATGGTTAAGAGCAAAATTCCCATTAATCGATGACATTGAGGCACTGCGAAAATATGAAATTGATCAGATCTGAAGAGCGTCGTGTAGGGAAAGAGTGTAGATCTCGGT
>CAJXIT010000238.1 GCA_913054055.1 uncultured Thalassolituus sp. | reverse complement strand
GGCCCAGCTTATCTAATGGCAATACTGGGCTTGGAAGTTCACATAATTGAATGGGTTGAATACTTTCAATAAGCTTGGGGAAAGTTTGAAACAATGGCCAATGGTGGCCAGACACGTTATAGGCATGTGAATTATTAATTTTCATCATTTTCACCAGTAAAAAAATATGAGCAGAAAATCTCAGCGCTTAACAACAGTATGGCGTTTAAGTAATCGAAGGGATTACCGGTTAAACATGAATTAGTGACCCTAAACTATTTAGAGACAGTGAAAACCATGAAAGGGCCCCCAAAGTTGATGCCAATGCTAACTAATAAATTTGAACAATACCTAATGAGTCACTTTCTTCAGCTACCAGCCATATCTGATCAAACGGGTGGCCATTAGGCATTTTAATTTGAGGCAGTAAACATTTAATAGTATTTACATCCCACTCAGGATGCACATTACGAATCACAAGCCAGACTCGATTTGATTTATATTGTTTTTTCGATTTATTTTCTAGTATTAAATTAAGTGCTGTCAACAGTCGATCATTAACATTGCAAGCTCGATTCAATGCTTGCAGATCCCGTTTAGATTGCTGCGAAAGCTCCCTTCCTAAAAATTCCATGGCTTCTAATTCACTACCATAAAGGTGTGCGATTTCCAGGTCTAAATGCTCATCATCAAGCATGCATGAGGTATCAGGCCTTCTGGGTTTGTTATGCCAAATATGGCGGATTTTATGACCTGTTTTAAGCTCATAAGCACGCATAAAGACCTTAGCAGCCTTATGCTCTAACTGGATTTTTTCTTGCTCACCTTTACTTATAGTCGTCATTTTAAAATCATAAGCTCAGTCGTTATAAATACATCAATGGCCATATTGGCTATTGAAATCATGCTATGAATTCACTTAACGTGGTCATATCATCATAAAAATTTAATTGATTATTCTAATTATGTAAACGCCTTATGAAATTTACAGCCGCCTTACCTAAACATGCCCAGCAGGCTGCTCCATTAATGCGTTTGTCTGGCCCTAAAGCTTTTGACTATGTTTTCAGTAGCAAGCAAGGCATAAGCAGCACCGCATATTTAGAAAAATACTTTGCCACTCCCCACACCATTTTTAGCCATAAATACCATTATTTATTACTAAATAATGATGAAGTAGTGGGCACATTAGCCTTAACTACAAAGCAGAACCACGATGACGGTTTTTTTCAAACCGCCAAGTCAATGATTAGCCATTATGGTTTAAGATCGATTATGCGAGGCTTGTTATTTGAACTGCGTTTAGTACGTCCACCCAAAAAGCAGCACCTATGTGTGGGCCATGTGGCGATTAAACCCAGTTATCGTGGAAAAGGCTTAGGTGGCCAGTTAATTCAACAAGCCGATCTAATTGCAAGACATCGAGGATTTAAAACCCTTGCCCTGGATGTTCGAGCAGATAACCTTAATGCTATTGAGCTTTATAAGCGAAATGGTTATAAAGCAAAAAAGTACAGTAAGAGTTTTACCCAAAAGCTTGATGATCATATTTATATGGAGAAAGTACTGGAGTAATAGGTTTAATTTGTTGCGTTTAATACACTATTGATTAACGCTTAGGCCTCAACCAATGCTTTTAATTCAGAAATATTGACCGGTTTGCTTAAAAAATCATTCATACCCGATGACAAAGCTTTATCTTTAAATTCACTGGCAGCATGTGCGCTTAATGCCACTATTTTTAGTGGTATTTGATTATGGGTTTTTTCCCACTCTCTAATGGATTTTGTGGTTTCGTAACCATCTTTATCTGGCATTTCAATGTCCATCAGCACAACATCAAATTTTCTTTCAGATACGTATGTTAATGCCTCATTACCTGACGCAGCCACATTGTAATCAACACCGAGTTTGTCCAGTATTTTACTTATAATCAACCTATTAGTTGCATCATCATCTACTGCCAAAATAGATTTTTTAACCAGTGCATTCCCTTGTTTATGCTTCATGTCATGGCCAGTCAATGACATAATTGCCTTTAAAATAGCAGTCTCGAATACTGCTCCTTGTATTGCAACTTGGCTTTTAGAGTCACTAATAGCCGCGCAACCTTTATCATCAATAACTAATTGAGGTTGTTGATTACTAGTCGAAAACTTAAAGCGATCAAATGCTAATTTGAATTCATCAGTATCCAAGATATTTAAAGAGACAGGTAATGTTTGACGCTTAACTTCACCTGAGATAAAAGCTGCTGAAACCTGAGCCACAAAAAGCGTCCCTTCTCCCGTATTTGATTTAACGGTAATACTGCCCTCTAATAACGCACATATTTTTTTACAGATCACTAATCCTAAACCCGTCCCTCCATAATTTCGTGAGGTAGAATCGTCGGCCTGTGTGAATGCACTGAAGATCTTATGAAGTTGCTTTTGGTTCATGCCAATCCCCGTATCCTGCACGTCTATTTGCAAGTACTTGTGATCAGACTGACTTAAATGGACCCAAACAAATCCCTGGTCGGTAAACTTAATGGCATTTGATATGAGATTCATTAATAGATGCTTTAATAAAATATCATCAATAGAAATATTTTCTGGCAAACCATCCTCATAACTTAAGTACAATCGAACTGGCTTGGCACGTAATTGAATATCATAGAAACTGACTACTTCTTCGCATAAATTAACGATGTTGGTTTCCCGATCAATCACTGATACTTTCCCAGCCTCCAGTTTCGAATATTCTAATAAGTTATCCAAAATCGTTAATAAGGCGCTACCTGAGCGCTCAATTACTTCAATGTATTGATTTTGATTATCTGTTAACGATTCATCTTTTAACAACTGGGCCGAACCCAGGATGGCATTCATTGGAGTTTTAATTTCATGACTAATAGTTGCAATAAACGCATCTTTCATGCGATTACTGTTGGCAAGTTGTTCATTGGAAACACGCAAGATATCGCTAGAAATTATTTCCATATCTAGCTTTTCTTTACGTAGCGTTTTAATTCGATCTGCCAAAGCTAAGGACAATAATACCACTTCTAACATACTGCCAATTTGCAACGCATGGGTACCGGCAATTTCTAATGGCACCACCCCATAAATGCCTAACATAGATAACGTGCCAGACATTAAAAATATTGACCAAGCAGCCAATACAATTTTCGCCGTTCTATGCCCTTGTTTTACTAATAATAAAAACGCTATGAGCGCCAAATTAAAGAATATCGATGTGGTCACTAGCGAGACATCGATGGCCAAATCATAATCTCCAAATAGCGCTAGCCAGATAGCGAACAACATGACATAACTAACGATACTCAAACCTTTATCAAATTTCGGAATATGCTCTTTAGTTTTCAGTAAACTTCGAACAAACAATAAACCACAAAATAAGGACATCACACCATACACAGGAATACTGATATTGCTCCACCACGGATAGTTCGGCCATAAAAATTGATGTGAGAACCCTTGAAGCCCTAATTGAAAAAACGCCATTAATCCAATAAATGCAATATAGAATAAATAGTTACGATCCCTTGTGGAGACATAAATAAATATGTTGTAAATCATCATCACCAACATGGCACCAAAAAAGGCCATTTGTACGCCTAAACTGATGCTGTAATGAGGAAGGTATTGTGCTTCAGGCCAAAGCTCTAAAGGTACTTGAACACTGTCTTGTGTTTTGACATGTAAAAAATAGGTTTGCTTTCCAAACTGTGGCTCTAATGGAAATACAAAGTGATGCAAAGGCAGGGGGCGATCAGTAAACTTTTTACGATCACCTGTTTCAGTCGTTTTATAACCCCCATTCTTTAAAGGTTCGTACAAAGTCACTGTATCAAGCAAAGAAAAAGGTATTTCAAGTAACCATTTTTGATTGGGGGCTGCAGAAAAGTCTAGGGTAAATCGAAACCAAAAATATGAATCGTCATATCCTGCGCTGAACTCGCGATTCAAAGGTTTCTCAAATTGATCTAACGACCATTGCTCAATTTCTTCAATGGATAATACTTGATCAGTTTTATGCCAATATAAATCATGCTCTAAACTATACTGCTGATCCACCAAGGGAACCAATGCATGGCAGAACCCTGTGAAGACCATATACAACAAGGCTACCCGAGTAATCAGCATTGTGGATTTAGCCATGAATTCAACGCAACCTTGCATAGTTTCTCTTTCCATATAACTATTACATAATACAGAGCCTGTTGCAGAAGGGCTATATCCAGATGAAACCTTATAATTGGCCTATTAATACATGATTACCATTGAAGCGGTGGCAGCGCCCAGTAATGAAGATGCCATTTTGCGCATTGCGAAACAAACCGATGCCGTCGATTGCTGGATAAGCAGTCACAGCGAAAAACAGATTGCCATTAAAATTTTGGTAGAAAAGTCCAAGTCTCAAAAAGTATTGGATCAGCTGCAAGAGCTGATGGCAGGAAAAAGTAATTTTCGTGTCATTGCCTATCCACTCGAAGTCGCCCTACCCTACGACAAACAAAAAGAATCAAATTCAGCAACCGTGACTCGAGAAGCCTTATTATCTCAACTTAAAAATCAAGGGAAATTAGACAGCCACTATATGATGCTGGTGTTTTTAAGCACCATAGTGGCGGCCATCGGGTTAATTGAAAATAACGTGGCGGTCATAATCGGAGCGATGGTCATTGCCCCATTATTAGGGCCTAACTTGGCTTTATCTCTATCCACCACACTTGGCCAAGTAAATGGCATTTTAGGCGGTTTAAAAACACTCGCCGTGGGAATAGCATTAGCGTTAGGTATCTCTTATTTAGTGGGCGTTTTTTACCCCGGAATTGAACTAACCCCGGAATTACTGACCCGTACCAACGTGGGTTTAGATGGACTGGCCTTAGCGCTGGCATCGGGCGCCGCTGCTGCATTATCCATTACAACAGGTGTTTCATCCGTCCTAGTGGGCGTTATGGTTGCGGTAGCATTGTTACCGCCCACTGTGACATTGGGCATTTGTCTAGGCTTAGAGCTATATAAAGAAGCCCTAGGCGCTGCATTGTTATTAATTGCTAATATTGCCTCGGTGAACTTAACCGCCCAGTTAACCATGAGACTAAAAGGCATTAAACCGCGAGAGCCTGAAAAACAACATACGGCACTCATTGTTTTTGTCATTGGCCTGCTGTTTTGGTGCGCCTTGATTTCCTATTTAATTTATCAGCTGTATAAGTAAAACCATGGCCTCAAAGAAAACATACTCAAAAAAGAATAAACAAGCTGCTTCAGATAAAACCATTGATGAAGCCAATAAAATTGCCAGTGGCATTCAAAAACCAGGGCAGACCAAAGAGCAAACCAAGCTCATTGCCCAAGGCATTCAAAAGGGCATTGAACAGTATAAGAAGCAGCAAAAAGCCAAGGCCAGAGAACTGGATAAACAGCTTAAAAAAGCCAAAAACCCCACTCAAGCCATTGATGAGAGTCACGACCAGCAACCACTCACACCAGAGTCACCCGTAAAGTGGCTACCTTGGGGCTTATTAACACTATCTTGGATAGGGTTCATTTCTTACATGGTGCTAAGCCATACAGCCTAATCCGTATAGACAGTTTTAGCCTCCCTGAGTATGGCTAAATTCTGACCATTGTTTATAATGCGCCACTTTTACGCATAAGCACATATTCAGAGGCTGCCATGAAATCTATCTTTTGGACCTTAATTCGCACCA
>CAJXIT010000237.1 GCA_913054055.1 uncultured Thalassolituus sp. | reverse complement strand
AATAAAGTAAAGGGTGGTTAGTGAGTTAGTTCGCTGCCGTGTAGGGCTTTGGTGAACTCAGCAAATGTTCGGGCTGCTGGGCTTGGGTCAAAGAAAATTTTCAATGAGCGCGCAATGGAGCGTGCACTAAATACACCGCGTATAGCTGGCTGTCCATTTTCAACCATAGTTACTAATACGTATTCACTGCCAATTTCGTTGAGTGTATGCAATATGTCTCCTATCTTAGAATCCAAAACATCTTGAATGGTTAAGGCTGGAATGTCTTCAACTTTGGTCATGAGGTGTTTTACCGTTAGATCTGAGCGCTTCTTGCCTGAAAGTTTGGAGTGTTGAATGGGTTTTTCTCCAGTAATATCTGCAGACGTAACTAAGCCGGCGATGGTACCTTCGCCATCATCAATCATAAGCATGTTGCAATTCTGTTCTGCCATTTGGCGCATGGCCCGATCTAATGATCGGTTGGTGCTGATAAGGGGCGCTTGTTCTATTCGGTGATCTGTCATCACAGCAATGGCTGGGTCGTCTAGTGAGAGTTCTTTGTGGCCTCTATCGGGTAAAACGCAGTGTGGTGTGTGGGAAAGGCTGTGGAAATTTAGGGTCTTAAATTTTTCTAGCATATGAATACCTCCGGCTGACTTTTATAGTCTAGTCAATAGTGGCCTGTTTGCAGCCGGAGTTGGTAACGTTTAGTAATGAAATGTTTACTAAAGTGAATGAATGGTTATAGGGTCGTTATAGATTCAGAACGTCATCTTTTGTGGATGCTGCAATGGTCATAACCTCCTGAATGAGTTCATAGGGCACACTTAGTTCTAGTAAGGTTCTTTGTAGGTGTTCGGCTACTTTGTCGAAGTGGGATTCATTGAGCCCTATGGCTACTGGCCGGGCATGTGCTGCTCTCATGCCTTTGCCGCTATAGTTATTGGGGCCACCGAATGCAACGGTTAGAAAAGCCTTTTGCATACGCTTTTGCCGATCTAAATTAATGCCATCGAAAAAGGGGGCTAAAGCCGCGTCGCCGATGACTTTTTGATAGAAAATATCAACGGCAGCGTCTACTGCGCCGTCACCCCCAATTTTCTCGAATAATGAACTCATGCAAATCCCTATTAATATGATAATGGCTTGTATTTAGGAATAGCTGAAATTAGGCGGAATCGCCAGTTTTATCGGGGCTAAGCTGTGGGGGATGTGGCTATGGGATGTGATTTTGAAGGCTTGAAATGTGCTGAACAAACCAGCGTTTTTGCCAAGCATTCATAACTTTTTCAGGGTACCAAGTTTTCCCAAGGCTGCCATTGTATCTGGCAAGTGCGCGGGTCCAGTTTCCTTTTTCACGTTTTAGATAGTGAGCCAGAATAGCGCAACCGTAACGTAGGTTGGTTTTGTAATCCATTAAGTTGTCATCAGGGCGGCCAATCTCATTTCGCCAAAAGGGCATGATTTGCATATACCCTTGTGCGCCAACTCGTGAGATGGCATAGGGTTTAAACGCACTCTCGATATTGATTAAAGCAAGTACCATTTCAGGAGGGAGGTTTTCTTTAGTCGCTGCTTGGTGAAGGGCTTTTAGAAATTCTACTCGAAATTCCTTGTTCCTAATGTATCGGGATAATCGCGCTGACATATCCACCAGCCATACTTCAGCTTCAAAGCGATCTGTGAAACTAGACGTGCTATTAATGGCACTGCTTAAATACTTTCTAAGTTCAGGGTCGACTTTGGCGTAAGCCAATCCTGAGGTGAAAGTAAGTGATGCAATTAATAGCAGTCTGATCAGCATATTATTTATTAAGTTTTTCTTTAATAAAATTCAGAATGTCATCTGCCGGCATTTCAATGGCGTCATCTTTACTGTCTTTACGAGCTTTGTATTCAACGATGCCTTTTTTCAATCCGCGAGAACTGAAAACAATTCGATGAGGCATACCCATTAATTCCGCATCAGCAAATTTTACCCCTGGGCTGGTCTTTTTATCGCGGTCGTCCAATAACACTTCAACGCCTAAATCCGTTAGTGCGTTGTATAGGGCTTCTGAACGTTTAACTACTTCTTCAGACTTGTTTGCATCTATTTGCACAATAGATACTTGGAAAGGTGCAATGGCTTCAGGCCAGATGATGCCGCGATCATCAAAGTTTTGCTCAATGGCAGCTGCCACGACGCGAGTAACCCCTATGCCATAGCAACCCATGGTCATGGTTTTGGCTTTTCCATTTTCATCCAATACTGTGGCTTTTAATGCTTCACTGTATTTTGTGCCTAGCTGGAAAATATGACCCACTTCAATGCCGCGTTTGATTTCTAATGTGCCTTTGCCATCCGGACTGGCATCCCCTTCAACCACGTTACGTAGGTCTTCGATACGAGTGATTTGTGCATCGCGTTCCCAGTTAGTGCCTGTTAAGTGTTTGCCATCTACATTGGCGCCACAAACAAAATCAGCAACGATTGCGGCAGAGCGATCGACGATCACGTCAATGTTTAAATTGCATGGGCCAATTGAACCGGGTTTGCAACCTAGCTGCTGTTGAATGTCTTCTTCTTTTGCAAAAACTAGAGGGTTGGAAATGCCTTCTAGTTTTTCTGCTTTTAGTTCGTTTAATTCGTGGTCGCCGCGTAAAACCAATGCAACAAGGTTCGGTTTTTTACCGGCTTCTTTATCATCATCAGAAATAAAGCCTTCAACAATTAGTGTTTTGATGATTTGCTTGTTGTCTATTTTTAAGAAGTCGCTGACTTCTTCAATAGAATGTTGCTCGGGAGTGTCTATGGTTTCAAGTGCTGAGCTAGCAGCAGGGCGCGCTTCTGTGGGTGCAACCGCTTCGGCCAGTTCAACGTTAGCCGCAAAGTCAGATTGATTGCTGAACGCGATGTCATCTTCACCTGAATCAGCCAATACATGGAATTCGTGAGACATGGCGCCACCAATGGAGCCTGTGTCTGCAGCCACTGGGCGGAAATCTAACCCTAAGCGAGAAAATATATTGCTATACGCAGCGTGCATGCGTTCGTAGGTTTCTTGTAAAGATTCTTGATTAGCATGAAATGAATACGCGTCTTTCATGATGAATTCACGAGAACGCATAACGCCAAAGCGTGGACGTGTTTCATCGCGGAATTTGGTTTGGATTTGGTATAGGTTTATTGGCAACTGTTTGTAGCTACTAAGTTCGTTGCGGGCCAGATCAGTGATCACTTCTTCGTGGGTAGGGCCAATGCAAAAATCACGGTTATGACGGTCTTTAATGCGCATTAATTCGCCACCGTATTGATACCAACGGCCTGTTTCTTCCCATAATTCCGCAGGTTGTACGGTTGGCATCAGTACTTCTTGAGCGCCAGCTGCGTCCATTTCTTCACGGACAACTCGTTCAACCTTGCGTAAAGCACGTAAACCTAGGGGTAGCCAATTATATAAACCAGAGGCGACTTTACGAATCATGCCTGCGCGTAACATCAGCTGATGACTGATTACAACTGCGTCAGATGGGGATTCTTTAAGGGTAGAAATTAGAAATTGACTGGTGCGCATTCGATGGTTCCGGAAAACGATTGTTGATTTGGCTGCTTACCCATGTAGAGGGACATTTATCTAGCCCTTTACAATGCAGTGACAAATTGTATGCTGCACGGCTCTTAGACACAAATAAATCATGATTTAAGCCTTTAAAATCGGGATTTTTACGGGATTTTTCTAAATATGCTGGATTCTATTTCCTATACCCATACCCCTGGGGGGCAAATGCTTCTGATTGGGGAGGGTGATCAGGTTCAAAATCAAGTTAAATATGAGCTATTGGGAGTAGTGGCACAGGAAGCTGCAGGTGTATTTGAAGTGAAGTGGAAGGGGCCATTTGTGGATCTTGGCTCGCAGGTTTTATTACCCGTTAAAGGGGCTAAGGGAATCAGCTTGAAAATGCAGATTGAAAAGGTGGATGCCTTGATTACCCCTGTTGGTTCTTGGAGTGCTGTGTGCATGGGGCCCAAGCAAAGAGAGTTTGACCTTAAAAACATTCAAGCCAACTGCGATCAATGCCATCAAGATTTCCAATTAGAATTTATTGCCTTTAGTGGTGATGATCAATCTGATGCTTTGAGTGCTATGAACTTACAAGGTTGGGGTGCCAATATGGATAAGCAAGTTTGTCCAGAGTGTCATTCAAGCGCTTTGGGTTAATTTTAAAAAAGATACAAGATTAATAAGGTTTCGTTGTGTTATCTGCTAACCGTCAGCTATTTATTCTATTGTCTCTGTATGTGGCTCAGGGCTTACCATTTGGTTTCTTCACTCAAGCCATGCCAGCCATTATGCGCGAATCAGGCGTTGAACTCAGATACATAGGGCTTATGTCATTACTGGCATTACCGTGGGCGTTAAAATTCTTATGGGCACCGGTACTGGATCGCTACGCCGTGTTTGGGATGCCTTTGCGCAAAGGCTGGATTCTATTGGCCAATGGGTTGGCGCTGTTAAGTTTATTGGTGTTGTCTAGTCAGCCTCAAGATTGGTGGCTAGGGGCTGGCATTGTTTTTACCATGTTTGTTTTGATCAGCTTGAACCTCTTTGCGGCCAGTCAGGATATCTCTACAGATGCCCTAGCGGTAGAAACGGTTCCTGCGGATAAAAGAGGTTGGATTAATGGTATTCAGGTCAGTGGATATCGTATCGGCATGGTGATTGGTGGAGGGGCTGTGTTAGCTTGGTTGCCCGTTTTAGGGTGGCAATATTCTATGTGGTTAATGGCGTTGATTATGCTATTTACCAGTTTACCTGTTCTTTTTATGCAAGATGACAAGGCAAAGGGGTCGGTCAGGCATCACTCTAATAACCATGAACATGACACAGTGATTGAAGAAGTGCTGCATGAAAGTATTTTTCAGTCTTGGAAAGGTTTATTTTCTTTAAAGGGTATTGGGTTTTGGATTGTCTTATTAATACTCTACAAAGCAGGGGATTCTTTAGGCACGGCTATGTTAAAGCCATTGTTGATTGATCGCGGTTATGAGTTGCAGGATATCGCTTTGATTATTGGTACATGGGGGGTATTAGCAGGGTTTGTTGGTGCTTTTATCGGTGGTATTTTGGTGAAGCCTTTGGGGCGTATCAGGGCATTGATATTATTTGCTGTATTGCAGTCCATTAGTTTATCTTTGTATGGTCTGTATGCAAATGGGGTTCTGCCTGAGAGCGTTTTTTTGAGTCTGTGTGTGCTGGAACATGTAACGGGAGCCATGGCTACAATTGGTATTTTTACCGTGATGATGGATTATTGCCGTGAGCAACATGCCGGTTTGGATTACAGTTTTCAGGCCTGTATTGTTGTTATTGGTGGTATGAGTATGGCGGCATTTAGTGGCTTCAGTGTTGAAGCTTTTGGTTATGGCTGGCACTTTGTCATTGCTAGTGCGCTAACTGTTCTGGCTGCATTGGTGGTGATTTGGCGACGCAAATTTATTGCAGGTCTTATTGAGTCTTAGTGCCATTAGGCTCAGATATGTTTATTGAAGTTTTTAAACGGTAGTTAAGGTATCAGTCATGGAATTCCAGTTAGAGTTAGATGCAAAGGGCTTGATGTGTCCAGAGCCTGTGATGATGTTGCATGGGAAAGTAAAAGACATGGCTTCAGGGCAGGTGCTTAAGGTTTTGGCCACTGATCCATCTACAACACGAGATATTGCTAAATTTTGCAGTTTTTTGAATT
Organism: uncultured Thalassolituus sp.; assembly: GCA_913054055.1. Lineage (GTDB taxonomy): Bacteria > Pseudomonadota > Gammaproteobacteria > Pseudomonadales > Oceanobacteraceae > Bermanella. Next base: position 59 of record CAJXIT010000237.1, on the reverse strand, counting down.
ACGAGCTATTGCACAGTGGTGAGGTTAATGGGGTTTTTGAATATTATATTAAAAAACCT
>CAJXIT010000236.1 GCA_913054055.1 uncultured Thalassolituus sp. | reverse complement strand
AACTTCATGAATGATTAACTTCACTCCATGTTTATCGCACAGTTCGCAGTGGCTTTTGCTACGGCGAGCCAGGTCTTTGCCAAAGCTATTGATTTCGCTGATTCTAGCTTGGTGTTTGTCAGCCCCTCTGCTCATGGCTTTGATCTCATTCAGAATAAATATCTATACCCTAGAATATACACCATGTTGGCAGGATAGCTCGAAGATTTTACTATTATATTTGTATATGATTTCTGTATATTAAACGCGAGTTTTTATATATGGCAAATACCTATGCAGTTTATAACTCTGGAAAAATGCTTATTGAGTATTGGTGTGGTGATATTTACTATGAAGAGCTGTCACAGCATTTAATAAAGCAACATTCTGACGATAGAGTCATGTCTGCTTTATATGAAGTCATTGATATGAGAGATGCGAATATTCAACTCAGTGATAAGGAAATCATCTCTGTTTCTGAGCAAATTATGAGAAGTGAGCCTCTTAAAAAGGTAGCTATGATTATTAACAAACAGGAGTGGGATAAGGCCAGTTTGTACAGCAGTAAAACATGGGATTTAAATGTGGATGTCATTGCATTCCATACTTTAGAAGCGGCTTGTGCATGGATTCAATTTGATAGCCAGCATATTGATAAAAAACTCAAACAACTAAAAGCAGGATTATTGGTAGAAAGTGAGCATTAATCTTTTCCGATTGATGCATCATGTTTGCCATAAATAACATTTATGAATAAGTATAAAAATAAAGTAGCGGTAGTCACGGGTGCAGGCTCTGGAATCGGACGTGCAATCGCACTTGAGCTAGCCAGTCATGGTGCATCCCTTGCACTATCGGATGTGAATATGGGTGGCTTAGAAGAGACACGATCTTTGCTGCAAGCTCGACACTCTGACGTGGCGGTTAATATATATTCACTGGATGTATCAGATCAACAAGCGGTATTGGATCATGCTCAGCAAGTAAATAATGATTTTTCTAATATTCATTTTGTCTTTAATAATGCTGGGGTAGCCTTATCGAGTAACTTAGATGACGTTAAACGTAAAGATTTTGAATGGATTATGAACATTAACTTCTGGGGAGTGGTTAATGGTACAGAAGCTTTTTTACCCTATTTAAAAGCCAGTGGTAAAACAGGGGATGAATCTCATATCGTGAATATTTCCAGTGTTTTTGGCATGATTAGCTTGCCTACTCAGGGTTGTTATAACGCCTCTAAATTTGCCGTGCGTGGCTATACGGAAGCTTTAAGACAAGAAATGATTGCTGATGGTCATAATGTAGGCGTGAACTGTATTCATCCAGGGGGGATTGCCACAGAGATTGCTCGCAATGCTCGTGTTAGTGAAGGGGATGATAAAGAAGCTTTAGCAAAAGATTTTGATAAGCTTGCTAGAACGACCCCTAAAAAAGCCGCACAAACCATTCTGGCAGGAGTGAATAAAAATAAAGCCCGTATCATGATTGGTGCGGATGCCCATGTTATTCATTTTTTAGTGCGTTTGTTAGGTGCTGGCTACCAAGTATTAACTCGCAAGTTTATGGGCGCCATGCAGCATTAAACTTTTTTGAATATCAGTGGTTTAAGGCCATATGGATTTAGCTGCTGATATTCAAACTTAAAGTGTGGTTTTGCTTAGCAGGCAAACATACACTGTCGTGTAGAACATTTGCTGACTCAATGCACAGCATGGATTGATAATCGACAGGGCTGAATTGACTTAAGCGTTTGCTCTTATTCACCCAAGGATTCCAAATCACACTGCTTTTACTATTGCTGCAAACACGAATCAATTGTGTAGGCGTTAGAATCTGATAATCACTTTTCCCAAAATACAGTCGATCGACTTCTTCTTTTATGGCAATCACTGACTGCTGTTGTTTTTCATTCCACTGATCTAAAGCATCAATATAGATTTGCTTTTCTGCCCCTAAAATTCGGGTACGATGAATATCATTTATTGGAAAATAGCTGTGCAGGGCTTGGCTAAAGTGCATGGATTGCTTGCTTAAGTTCTGAGTCTCAAGTTTTAAGCTAAGGTCTTTACTTAATGAAAAATGGCAATTAAGTTGAAATTCAAATGGCCATATTTTTAACGTATCGGCTGAATGTTTTAAGCTGAGGGTTAAATCTACTTGGTGGGCACTTTCACTGTACTGAGTAAGATGCCAATCCATAGTTCGTACAAACCCATGGGCAAGATCGCTTGATTGTATCTGTTGCTTGATACTATCCGGGTTTTTTTCTAATGCCCCAAACCATGGCCAGCAAATAGGAATGCCGCCTCTTAAACCCTGATGTTTATGATATTGTGCGGTTGGGCTTAACCATATAAGAGGGTTTTTCCCTGCAGGGATAAACTGAGTGAGCTGAGCTCCTTGCAAACAGATTTCAGCAAAAAACTTAGGGTGCTGAATGTGCAAGCAAGGCAGTTGATCAATTACTATCAATTTACAAAAGACGCTATTCTCTAACATGGATCACTTCCTATGATTGCTTGAAGAAAAGCGCTTCAGAGTTTTTATATACTTGACCGAGGAACGTTTCAATTTCCATTTCTTTCACTTCAGCGACTTTCTCTGCAATGAAGGGTAAGTAAAAGCTCGCATTTTCAGTGCCGCGATACGGGATAGGCGTTAAAAATGGCGCATCGGTTTCTAGAATGATGTTTTCAGCAGGGGTCATGCGGATAATATCACGGACATTTTCAGCAGCATTAAAGGTGCAAATACCGTTAAAGCCTAAACAAAAGCCTTGATCAATGGCGTATTGAGCAAGTTCGGGGCCTGAGGTGAAACTGTGAATAACCCCTTTTTTATTAAGGGTATTTTCAAATTTCTTTAAGATGGCAATGGTATCGTCATCCGCATCTCTACTATGAATGACAACAGGTAGGTCCATTTCACTGGCAATTTGCAGTTGCGTTTCAAAGACGCGGCGCTGTACAGCGCGGTCTGCATTATCGTAGTAATAATCGAGCCCGATTTCTCCGATGGCAAGGATTCGCTCATTTTTGGCATTTTTTCGGATGATGGTCTCTGTATCAGTTGTGAATTTTTCAGCGTCATGAGGGTGAATACCCTGAGTCCCCCATATTTTGGGGTCCTCTTTAGTTAATGACATAACGGTTTCTAGGTTATCTGGAGACACTGCAATCGTGATGATTTTTTCAATTCCAGCTGTAACGGATTGCTCTAGAGTGTCTTGTAATGGGCGCTCTTTTAAATAATCCAGGTGGCAATGAGTTTCGATAATAGGGTGCTGGTATACAGGAATGTCGCGTTTTTTGCGTTTACTCATGGGTAGGTACCAAAATTTATTTATGCTAATTGTACTGTATCTTTTGCCCAGCTAAACCCATTTTTATGTCTATACTTTTTGTATAGAACAGGGAAGTGAGCATGAATATTTTATCTCCAGGCATTTTATTACTAAATCGGCTGATTTTTACTCAGAAATTTCAGCTGATATTGGCCATCTTATTATTACCCTTGATATATGCCACTTGGGTTATTTACAGTGATAACAATAAGGTATTAAAGGTTATTGAGCAGCAGTCAGATGGTATGACTGTTGTGCAGGCTTTGCACCCTTTAAGGATTCAAGCGGCAAAACACAGAGGGACCAGTGCACAATGGATATCTGGCAATGAAAATGCTTTAGCTAAAATTAAATCCCTTGAAGAAGGCATGGAGAAAAAGATACAAGCCGCCAATGACATAATGTTAAGCCATGACTATAGCCCAGAAGTAATGGGTGAGTTTGAAAAATTGACGCGTCGCTGGCAAGGGTTGAGGCACCCGTCTCTTAACAAATCCACCAGTTTTTCCGATCACAGCGCTTGGATAGCAGGCGTAACCGGTGTTGTTAATAACATCGCAGGTGAAAGTAAGCTGGTTTTAGACAGTTTTATTGAAAGCTACATGTTAATGCAATTATTGGTGTTTGATATTCCTGCTTTGCAGGAAATGCTAGGTCAGGTGAGGGGGCTGGGTGCAGGAGTGGCCACGAGAGGGAGCTTTAACGCCGATTCGTTTATTGCTGTCAGTACCCTTTATAAAAATATTGATGGTGCACAAGCCCGCATAAACAACCGATATCAATTTATATTGGTAAACAACTTAGCACTTGGAGAGGGGCTGAGCTCAACGATCAAAAGTGCAAATAACGCCACTCAAACATTTAAGATGATTACAAAAAATCAGCTGCTAGACCCAGATAAGCCTACTATTTCAGGTTCTGACTATTTTTCGGCTGGAACCAAAGCTATTTCATCGGTCGCTAAATTTTATCAAAGCAGCACAGATGCATACTATCAGTTGCTTCAATCCAATCGAGAAAGTTTAGAAAGCCATTTATTTCTGATTTTAATGATTTTTGGATTAATGGTGATGACGGGTGTTTATCTATTGTCATGCTTGAAAGTCACGGTCGACGTGAACGCACATGTTACCCAAAAAATGGCGAAAAACATGCAACTAGGTGAGTTATCGGGTGATTTTGTATCAAAAAGTGATGATGAATTGGGTGATACCATTCGCTCTTTAAGCGCGGGGTTTAAAACTTTACGGGGTGTTGTTTCTGAAGTTCGCTCACATTCCGGTTCATTAACTGCGACATCCACTTCGCTGCAAGCCGTATCAAAAGAGGTAAATCAGTCTGGTTTGGACCAAAAACAAAAAGTCGAAGTGATTGTAACAGCGGCAACCGAATTAGCGGCCACTGCCAAAGAAGTGGCTGGGCATTGTGACAGTGCCGCACAAGAAACTGTTTCTGCAAAAGTCAGAGCGGATGAAGGCGCTCAGCGTTCTAATGCTTCTGCTTCGATTATCAGAGAATTGGCACAGAGCATTCGATCTGCAGGTGATGAAATCAGTCAGCTTGCACAACAAGCATCATCCATTAGTACAGTAATTGATGTGATTAAAGCCATTGCAGAGCAAACAAATTTATTGGCTTTGAATGCCGCTATTGAAGCCGCTCGTGCAGGTGAGCAAGGAAGAGGTTTTGCTGTGGTTGCCGATGAAGTACGGACACTTGCTAACCGCACACAAGAATCCACCAATGAAATTGAAGCCACCATTTCTAGCTTGCAAGAAGTGGCTGAAAAAGCTGTTGGCGCCATGGAATCCGCGTGTGAATATGCCGATAACGGTGAATCAGAAGCAGTTAAAACAGGTGAGGTATTAGCCGAAATTGATGCGGCAGTGAATCAAGTGACCACATTGATCGAACAGGTTGCCAGTGCAGGTGTGCAGCAGGCCGCTGCAGTCGAAGAAATTGCCCAGAATATTGTGTTGGTGGATAACGCATCCACCACATTAGTGGAAAAAGCTGAAAACGTTTCTGAAATCGCGTGTGAGGTTGGTTTCGGCAGTGATCTGCTGGCTAAGTCTATGGAGCACTTCAAAGTATAATTGTTCATGAGTTTAGCGATATAATATAAGCAACATTTAGGAGTTTATTATGGATATCGCTAGCATTCGTCGCCAATACGGCACTAATGAATTGCATGAAAAAGACCTTGCAGAGCACCCTGTGGATCAATTTCAAAAGTGGTTGGGGCAAGCAATTGAATCAAAATTGTTTCGAGACCCAACCGCTATGACAGTGGCTACCGTAGATGATCAGAGTATGCCGAGCCAGCGAGTTGTCCTGTTAAAAAACTATGATCACCAGGGCTTTGTTTTTTTTACCAACCTTGAAAGCAATAAAGCACAGCAGTTGGCAAATAATCCTAATATTTCTGCACATTTTCCATGGCTTGATCTGGAGCGTCAGGTAGTTGTACGTGGC
>CAJXIT010000235.1 GCA_913054055.1 uncultured Thalassolituus sp. | reverse complement strand
AATATGCTTTTCGGTTTAGGTGACAAAGTTCGACGTGCTTTTTTATTATCACAATTACAGGGAATGCCTTATAGTGAAGTCGCTCAAGAGCTTTCTGTCTCAGTAAGTTCAGTAAAAAAATATATGGCTAAAGCAACCACTCATTGCTTATTATTTTCATTAGATTTTAATGAATAAAGCCAGAACTACTCTGACATTAAAGGAAAAAAAGCAACACGCGCTTACCTCTGCTGATAACTGGTATGCACAACTGTGTGATGAAGACGTATGCGCATCACAAATAGCGGCATGGCAAGCCTGGATTGCTGCAAAGGACTCACACCAAACTGAGGTGACTGAACAAGCCTTACTCAATCAATGGGCATGGCAACAAGTAGAAAATCTACAAGAAAGTTTCCAGCAGTTGCCAAGGGAAGTCTCGCCTAAACTGTTCACAGAATCATTAACCTCTGTTGATTAGAAGTTTAACCAAGAAAGACGAGTCGCCATGCGCACATTTGTTGCTTTTATTGGTATCACCGGTATAGCGGGCCTTGGTTATCGTAATGAAATTGCAGGGCAGGCACGTGTTACCCTAGCAGACCAAAAAACCAAAACGGGGGAAATAAGCACCTTAAACCTGCCGGATGGATCAGAGGTGACGTTAAATACCAATTCAGCTATCGATATTAACTTTTCAAGCAATGAGCGCCGTATAGTTTTATATCAAGGCGAGATAATGGTGAAAACCACCAACGCAATAAACGCCCAATTTGCATCCGCTCCTTTCATTGTAAAAACCAAGCACGGTAGTGTTGAAGCATTAGGTACGCGTTTTTCAGTACGTGATGTTGGCGATGAGGTGTTAGTAAATGTTTATCAAGATACTGTTCGCGTTACAACGAGTAGTGGCACTAAGCAATTATGCTCCGCTGGACATTCGCTGCGTTTTAACCCAATAAAAATTTCACCAAACAGCCCCGCCACCTTAAGTGATGCATGGACAAGCAATATGTTAGTTGTTAGCAATATGCCGCTAACTGATTTTATTAACGACGTTGCACGCTACCGTGTTGGGACCCCAGTGCTCAAATCGCCGATAACGTAACAATTGGCCCATGGACCATCATTGGACCAGATGTTGTGATCGGAGAAGGCACTGAAATTTCTAGCCATGTTGTTGTTAAAGGTCCAACAACGATCGGTAAAAATAACCATATTTTTCAGTTTTGCACCATTGGTGAAGATTGTCAGGATAAAAAATTTAAAGGGGAGCCTACTCGTTTAGAGATTGGTGACGATAACGTTTTTCGTGAGGCTTGCACTGTTCATCGCGGTACAACTCAAGATAACGAATTAACCAAAATTGGCAGTCATAATTTATTTATGGTGAACGTACATATTGCTCATGATGTGATGATGGGTGATAACTGCATATTAGCTAACGATACAAATATCGCAGGCCATGTTCACATTGGTGATTATGTCATTTTAGGTGGTGCCTCTCAGGTGCATCAATTCGTGAAAATTGGTGCTCACAGTATGTGTGGTACCGGATCGATTGTATTAAAAGATGTTCCAGCTTATGTAATGGCCAATGGAAACTCTGCTAAACCTCATGGAATTAATATTGAAGGTTTAAAGCGCAGGGGTTTTGAAAAATCGGATATACGTGTGCTGCGCAGCGCTTACAAATCGATTTACCGCAAAAGCTTAACCCTTGAAGAAGCCATGGTTGAAGTGAAGGCGCTTGAGGTGGAATCTCATACCGTAAAATTATTGGTTGATAGTATCGAATCATCAACACGTGGAATCATCCGCTAATGTCTCGATGCTTTGCTATGGTTGCCGGAGAAGCTTCTGGTGACATTCTTGGTGCTGGCTTAGTAAAAGCACTGAAAGTTCAATACCCTGATGCCAAATTTGTAGGTATCGGCGGCCCTAAAATGATTGCTGAAGGTTTTGAATCTTTATACCCCATGGAGCGTTTATCGGTCATGGGGTTATTTGAAGTGCTTGGCCGATTAGGTGAACTACTGAACATTCGAAAAAAACTGTTTAATACTATTAAAGATATGAAGCCGGATGTATTCATTGGAATTGATGCACCTGATTTTAACTTGTCTCTTGAGAAAAAATTAAAAGAAGCTGGCATTAAGTCAGTACACTATGTCAGCCCAAGTGTATGGGCGTGGCGTGAAAAGCGGGTGTTCAAAATTAAAAAATCGGTGGATCTAGTTTTATGCTTGTTTCCATTTGAAGTGGAATTTTATAAAAAATACAATGTACCTGCTATTTGTGTGGGCCATACTTTAGCCGATGCCATTGACTTACAGCCTGATGTAGCTAAAGCAAAAACTGAGCTGTCTATAGGCGATGATCACCCTGTGGTGGCAATTTTACCGGGTAGTCGTCAAGGTGAAGTGAGTCGTTTAGGTGAGTTGTTTTTACAAACCGCTGAATTGGTTCAAGCAAACATACCTAAAGTTGAATTTTTGATTCCTGCTGCAAATGAAGAGCGCAGAGAACAACTTCAAGAAATACTGTCTCAGCATGAAAATGTGAATGTGACCTTGTTTAACGGTAAAAGCCGTGAAGTCATGACGGCGGCCGATGTGGTATTGATGGCCTCAGGCACCGCGGCATTAGAAGGCATGTTATTAAAAAAACCATTGGTTGTGTCTTATAAGTTTTCTGCTATTTCGGCATTTTTCTTATTTAGAATGTTAACCCAGAAATTTGTTTCGTTACCAAACTTATTAGCGGGTAAAGAACTGATACCAGAAATCCTGCAAGACGATGCCACACCTGATAATTTATCCAAAGCCTTATTAAAGTTTTTGCAGGATGAGAACGCGGCAAAACACCTGCATGATGATTTCTTAAGTTTACATAAATCATTACGCTTAAACGCTGATGAAGCGGCTGCAAAAGCCATTAGCAACATTATTTAAGGCCGTATATGTTAGATGTGATTCCTCAAGAGCAGCAGTTAATGGATCAAGGTCTAGTTTACTGTGGGGTGGATGAAGCCGGTGCTGGCCCGCTATGCGGAGATGTGGTGGCGGCGGCGGTGATTTTAGATCCTAATAATCCAATTTCTGCGTTAAACGATTCTAAAAAACTCAGCGAGAAAAAACGTGAAGCTTTATTTCCAGAGATTATGGAAAAAGCTTTAGCCTATTGCGTGGCACGTGCCACCGTGGCTGAGATTGATGAAATTAATATTTTGCATGCCCGAATGCTGGCCATGACCCGGGCGGTGAATGGTTTAGGAGTTACTCCTCAACATGCTTTAATTGATGGCAATCGCTTGCCATTGAATATGTGCTGTGAAGGGACCCCTGTGGTGAAAGGTGATGCTTTAGTGGCATCTATTTCAGCCGCATCCGTTTTAGCAAAGGTGACGCGTGACCATGACATGGTTGAACTAGATAAGTTATACCCAATGTATGGGTTGGCTAAACATAAAGGTTATCCAACCAAAGCCCATATCGAAGCGTTACAGGAACATGGTCCAACAGAAATTTATCGTAAAACCTTTGGTCCTGTAAAAGTTCTGTTGCAAGATTAGCTTGTGAGAGAGGGTGACAAAGATTGAAATAAAAAAGCGGGCTAAGTGTCCGCTTTTTTCATTTCAGAATTGGGTGACTTACATTTGGGCATCATCTTGATTTTATCTGGATAAACGCGCCATGCGGCTCCTGTTATAAAGTCCGTAGGAATACTGAACAATCCTGCATCTAATAATAATCCCAATAATGATAATTTATTAAACTTAGCCTCGGTGGTAAATGACTGCTCACATTCCCCTAATACCACTTTAATGTCATGAGCTTGATCGCGCTCAACATCACGGCTGACATAGCCGCTGCCTACAAAGCGATTATTAATAAAAATTTCAGCTTCTTTATGGGTTTTAATTGTCAGTGCTTGTTCGCTGCCGCTAAACATTGAAGCGCAGCCTGTTAAAAATACCATTAAGCATAAGGCAATGATTTTCATGTTGATGCTCCTATAACTTAATTTCGTAAGACAATTGAGTGAACCATTGAGTGAAGGTTTCTTTTTCCCCATCATGTGTCACTTCTAATTGGCTTAACTGAAGGCGCCAATTACTGCTCTCACCGCTTCTATACAATATGGCCGCTGCTAAATGGGGTTTAGTCAATGAGTCGCTGCTTGCGTTAACAGTTGAAGCATCCGGTGGTGCGGCGGAATCATCTTGAGGCACGATTTTTAATGTCTCTATATCACTGTATTCGCTACTACCAAAAATCATCCCAGCTTTTGCCTGAATGAGAAGTCGATCTGTTACGGGAAGATAAATCACATGACTTAAATAAAAACCATTGAGGCTAATACTGGCATCTCGTACTCGGCTTTCGACTAACGCGTCTTCCGGCTCTGCGCTGTCTAGCGTTGTTATTAGGCTTTTATCAAAATTGATCTTGCCGTAGTTAATGTAACCCAATTCAGCACCATAAAAGCGGTGAAAACGAAAATTCATGTATAAATTAAATGGCTTCGAGCTGTTGGTGACATCACTGTATGTGGGTGTTTCAGTTTTACCATCAAAGGTTCTAACTGGGTCATTAAATACAGATTCGGTCCACGTGTAGCCAAGACCAAAACCTAAAGATTTATCAATAGGGTACGCAAGGGAGAGATTTGCTATGAGTATTAAGGGTAGCAGTAACAGTAGGCGCATAAGATCGTCATTGTTTTTTAGACATGTTAGCTTGAGTTTAGATCAAGCTCAATTATTTTGTCTGGCCATTCTTAAGCTTTGGTACGAACGTGAGCCAAATACTTGTAGTAGGGTATGGGTTATTTTTTGGTTGCAGCGGTTTCTGTTTCTTCACAAAAGAACTTTAATATATCATCCTTGCGTTTCATGGCATCATCATATCCATGCTGAATCAAGTCGCGGCAAAAGCCTCGCTCAAACAAAAGGTATGATAATACGCCGGCGCCGCTCTTATGGGTGGTTCCGCTACCCTTCAAAAAGAATCGCAAAGATTTGGGTAATTCTCTGGCATGTCTTGCAGCAATATCATCGATGGATTCACTGGGACTGATCTCAAGAATATCAACAGGTTTTAAGTTAATGCCTTCGCTGACCATGATCTCTTCGGGAATTTTACTTAATGTAGAATTGATGCGAGTCAGGCGTTCCACATCGCTTTCCATGCTGTCTAAGAACGCCGCGTTAAACATGTGGTTCATGATTTTAGCCATACTGGGATAGCTTTTCATGGTTTCCCTTTGTTTGCGTTTATGGGCTTCACCACTGACACCGATGACCAATACCTTTTCGGCTCCTAAATGCAAAGCTGGACTAATTGGCGCCAACTGGCGAATAGCCCCATCACCAAAAAATTCTCGATTAATTTGAATAGCGGGAAATACCGACGGAATGGCAGACGAAGCCAGTAAGTGTTCAACATTAATGCGGGATCTTAAACCAATTCGACGCAGCCGTTGCCAGTTTTTAATGGAATTGTGAGCTTGGAAAAAGCTGACGGATTCACCACTGGCATAACCAGAAGCGGTAACAGAAATGGCATGCAGGTCTTTATTATCTATGGCTTTTTGGATGTTTTCGTATAGTACAACTTTTTTTAACAGCCCCCTAAGAGGCGAGTTATCCAACAAGGAAACCGGATCGCCCGCTTTATAGCCAAAAAAAGTGTTCAGAAAAAACTTAATTGAAGAACCTAGCACCCCTTTTATATCGGTACGATAAATTTGATCGCTGCTGAAGTTTTTCCAAATATTTTCTAAACTACGAATGCCCAATTTGTAGTGTCCAGCATAGCTTGCAAGAGCAACAGCATTGAT
>CAJXIT010000234.1 GCA_913054055.1 uncultured Thalassolituus sp. | reverse complement strand
AGACATACGGCTATCTATTATTTGCTAGTGGAGATTCAAATCCATAGAGCAAAGGGCATTCCAGACTATCATGCCTTTAAATACGCGGGGTGTAAGCGTGTGACGCTTTGAATACGCGAAATATCGTCACGTTATTTCGCATTTTTTAATAGAGCCTTGATCAATTAAAGAATGCCCAACTTTTTCATTTTTGACCTTAACGTGCTGGCGGGTAAATCCAGTAATACAGCAGCGCCGTGTTTGCCTGAAATTTTCCCATTACAAAAGGCCAGTGTTTTTTGTATATGCTGCATTTCAGCCTGAGCAAGGGTGCTTGGGGTAGAGCTAAGCACGTTATTTTCACCAAAGTGATGTGAAGGAGAGGATAAAAATACATCCATGGGTGTTACTCTAAACGGGCCTTTTTGATGCAATATGGCATGATGCTCAATCCAGTTTTGCAGTTCTCGAATATTACCGGGCCAATGGTATTGGCTCATCCACTTTAACGATTTAGTCTCAAGAGAGGTAAAGGGTTTGTTTAAAGCTTGGCAAGCTTTTTTAGCAAAGGCGTGAACCAACAGTGGGATGTCATTTTTCCGCTCTCTTAGAGGCGCAACGGTTAGCGGAAACACTTTTAAGCGATAGTATAAATCCATGCGGAAAGTACCTTCTTCAACCGCCTTTTCTAAATTACGGTTGCTGGCGGCAATGATGCGTACATCCACTTTTATGGTGCGGCTACCACCAACTCGTTCAAATTCTTGTTCTTGTAAAACCCGTAATAATTTTACTTGAGCATCCATGGGCAGTTCGCTCACTTCATCTAAAAAGAGAGTGCCTTTATGAGCCAGTTCAAATCGTCCTATTCTTTTTTGAATGGCCCCTGTGAAAGCCCCTTTTTCGTGGCCAAACAGTTCACTGTCTACTAAACCTTCTGGAATGGCGCCGCAATTGAGTTTTACTAAGGTTTGACCATTGCGGGTACTTTGTTGGTGAACCGCACGGGCCACCAATTCTTTACCGGTTCCGCTTTCTCCTGTAATTAGAATATTGGCAGATGTGGGTGCTGCAACGGATATTTGTCCGAGTAAATGCTGAGTTGCATCACTTTGGCCAATGATTTCAGATTGATAACTGGCATCGATCTCTTCTTGCAAATAATGGTTTTGGGCTTGCAGTGTTTCTTTCAAAAACCGAATTTCAGTTAACGCTGTTTTTAAGCTGTTTTGTGTCTTGATGCGTTCGCTGATGTTTTTAAACACCACCACAGCACCGCACACTTTATTGTTTTCTAGAATAGGTGTTGCGCTGTATTCAACCGCAAAGCTAGAGCCGTCCTTACACCAAAACACTTCGTTTTCTTTGTGTCGTGTTTTTCCATCTTGTAAACATTGATAAATAGGGCAGTCACACTTTGGATAGTGGCTGCCATCAGCATGGCTGTGATGGTGAAACTCATGAATGTTTTTACCAATCAGTTCGCTGCCTAACCAACCGGTTAAACTTTCGGCTGCTGGATTTACAAAACTGGCCAAGCCCTCTGCATCTAAGCCATACACGCCTTCAGACATGGAATTGAGAATGAACTCGTAACGTTTAAGTAGGTTGTGCGGGCTGATGGTTTGGGTATTCATGATAGCAAGCTAAGGAATTGGGCGACATATGGTTACTTTGGAGCATGTTTTGGTCAAAAGCCAGAAATATGTGCGAAATATCGCGTTTTATGTGGAATGTATGTAAACACATATAGATACTTGAATTACCGTGAGTGATTTTGCATAGATTATATTAGCTTGTACTTATATTAGTGGGTGTTAATATAAAGACTGCATGTCAACTACTTATCAAAGAGGATTCATAATGATTCGACGTTTAGCCATTGCATTGATGCTTATATCCCCTTTGGGGTTTGCCGATAATATTGCCACTATTGCAAGTGTGAAGCCCATCATTATGGACTTTGGCAAGGCGCTTAAGTCGCAATTAAAGGCGGCTATTTCAGCAGGAGGGCCAGTGGCGGGCATTGCTGTTTGTAATGCTCAGGCTGCAGGCATTACAGACGCCAGTTCAAAATTGGGCTGGGAGGTATCGCGAACCAGTTTGAAATGGCGAAATGCGAATAATGCCCCAAACCAATGGGAGGCGCAGCAACTTGAGTCATTTGAGGTGCAGCTACAATCTGGAGAGAAACCAAAAAAGTTATGGGCTGTTTATGAGGATGAAAAAGAAATTCGGGTGATGAAAGCCATTATGACAGACAAGCTATGTTTAGCCTGCCATGGAGACAATCTAAATTCAGAGGTGAGACAAAAATTAAAAGCCTTGTACCCCAATGATCAGGCCACCGGTTTCAAAGTAGGGCAGATTCGAGGAGCGTTTAGCCTTCAAAAATTCAAACATTGATGCCTAAAAAGTAGCGATGCGCTTAGCATCACTACTTTTTATTTATACATTAAATAGCGGTTGCGCCACCATCTACCGGCAATGCCACACCGGTTGTAAAACCGGATAAATCTGAGCACAAATATAATACCGCTGCAGCCACTTCTTCTGGCTGGCCAATACGGCCAACTGGGTGCATAGATGCGGCATATTCTGCTTTTCGCGGATCACTTTCAGCGGCTCGTTGAAACATTTCGGTGTCAATTACCGCGGGACAAACCGCGTTTACTCTTAAGCCCTTTTTACCATATTCTATGGCAGCGGACTTTGTTAGTCCTAATACAGCGTGTTTGCTGGCAGCATAAATACTCATTTTTGGCGCTGCCCCTAAGCCAGCAACAGACGCCGTATTGATGATCACCGAGCTGGATTGCTTTAACATTTCTGGGATTTGGTATTTCATGCAACGCCAAACCCCTTTCACATTCACATCCATAATCTGATCGAATACATCTTCATTCCCATCTGCCAGTTTGCCCACTTCTATTTCAATGCCTGCGTTATTAAAGGCAATATCCAGTTTGCCATAGGTTGCAATGGTTCCATCCACCAGTGCTTTGACCTGATGGTCATTGGTTACGTCACAAGGCATGAACGAAGCGGTGCCACCGGTTTTTTGAATGAGCGCGACAGTGTGCTCGCCGTCAGCATGGTTGACATCAGAAACCACCACCTTTGCTTGTTGCTCTGCGAAAGCCAAAGCGGTAGCACGGCCAATGCCGTTACCTGCCCCTGTAATTAAAACCACTTTGTTTGCAAAATTATTCAAAGCCATCACCCATAGTATTTTTAAATGCTCCAAACACTGTAAAAGGTTTTAAACGGCAGGTGAAATGGATTATGTTCATGAGTATTCATAACCATAACTAATAGAACCTAGTTATGGTTACGAATACAAAAGGTAATAAGCACGCTTTGTAACAGGATCAAAGACGTTGATTAATGACTTTACGGATGTTCGCAGGCAGTAGAGGGTCTTGTCGCACTTCACCATGACTAGGAATCAAGGTAGTGGGGTTGTCTTGAGATAATTGATCCAACACCCAAGTTTTAAATGATTGTCTATTGCTTAATATAAACCATTTAACCACCTGGCTTATCTTTAACCCTGGGGCCGCGCCTAATAATTTTTGCATAAAACGAGCGATAGGTTGATTAGATACGCGATCGTAGTTCAAAAAGCTATCACAGGTGATCCAGCTACTGGTTTTTACATTGTGGCGATCAACAGGGTTTTGTTTTCTGACCCAAATATCACCTGCCTTGTGACCCGGCGGGAATAAAATATCATAGTGTTCAGGTAGGGGTGGTTGGTTTTGTTCTAATGGCAAAATATCATGTTCAGCAAAGCCTTTTTCTTTTAGCTGTTCAATGGCCAGTTCACTGGCATACAAACAGGCGTTTGGAAATGCTTCAAGCCATGCCTGTGCACCTATGTGATGAAAAGCATTTGGAAAAATAATGTGCAGCTTAACGTCTTGAGAGTAAGTTTCCTGAAACGCTGGTAATAATGGCTCCCCCGGACTCATGATCACACATTCATTCTCAGAGAGTTTTAGTATCATGGAATTTGAAACAAAATTAGGAACCACATATTGGCCAACCAATAGTTCAGGGTGACTTTCAACGGTGTGCCAGCGATTCTTTTTCATGATAAATGTCTTGGATAAAGGGTATTCAGGGAATCATACGAATAGATGTGTGACAGGGCAAGTAACGGTTTTGATGAGTATTGATTGGTCATTTATTTGTTAATGAAAGAGATGGTTTTTTTCACGTAAAATAATGGTTGTGACAGTGCTTTGTTGTAATAGTGCTTTAAGATTACCACCTAACCTCATACCTAATATTAGATGGTGAAGTTAGGTGGTAATCTTAGGTAGTGATGGGATTTACTTTCATCAAGCTAAGTTTCGATGCAGGATCAGAATGCCATTTCAGGCACATTGTCTGGAACAACTAACTTACCCGCTGTTTTTTCCACAATCTCTTCAACGCTTATACCAGGCGCTCGTTCTAACAGGTGGAATGCACCGTCTTTAATTTCTAATAGTGCTAAATCAGTAATCACTTTTTTAATGCAGCTTACGCCTGTTAAAGGCAGTGTGCACTTCTCAAGAAGCTTTGATTCTCCGTGCTTGGATGCGTGGGTCATTGTCACAATAATGTTATCAGCACCGGCCACCAAATCCATTGCACCGCCCATGCCTTTGATCAGTTTACCGGGAATCATATAGGAAGCGATGTTGCCGTTTTGATCCACTTCAAATGCACCTAACACCGTTAAGTCCACATGGCCGCCTCGAATCATGGCAAAGCTTTCAGCGCTGGAAAATATTGACGCCCCAGTGACGGTGGTCACGGTTTGTTTTCCTGCATTAATCATATCGGCATCTATTTCTGCTTCCGTTGGAAACTGGCCCATGCCTAATAAACCATTTTCGGATTGCAGCATCACTTCCATACCGTCAGGCACATAATTAGCAACCAGTGTCGGAATGCCAATGCCTAGGTTGACGTAGTAGCCATCTTCAAGTTCGCGGGCAACACGCTGTGCAATTTGATCACGAGATAAAGACATGGCTTATGCTTCCCTTGTTGTACGTTTTTCGATGCGTTTTTCGAACGTGCCTTGTATTAGGCGGTCCACATAAATTCCTTGGGTTTGGATTTCGCTGGGATTTAGCTCACCGGGTTCAACGATTTCTTCAACTTCCATAATGGTGATCTTACCCGCGGTAGCGGCCATTGGGTTGAAGTTCATGGCTGTGTGGCGGTAGATTGCGTTGCCATAGCGATCGGCTTTCCATGCCTTAACAATGGCGAAGTCACCAGTAATGGATTCTTCCATTAAGTATTCGCGACCATTAAATTCACGGGTCTCTTTGCCTTCAGCAACCGGTGTTCCGACCCCTGTGGCGGTAAAAAAAGCTGGGATACCAGCACCGCCAGCACGCATTTTTTCAGCAAGTGTGCCTTGTGGCGTTAATTCTACTTCTAGTTCGCCAGCCAGTAGTTGTTGCTCAAATAAGGCGTTTTCACCCACGTAAGATGAAATCATTTTTTTGACTTGGCGATCTTCCAATAAGATACCTAAACCAAAGCCATCAACCCCACAATTGTTTGAAACAATGGTTAAGTCTTTCGTTCCCATTTTTTTAATTTGCGCAATGGACCCTTCAGGAATCCCGCAAAGGCCAAACCCACCGGCAATGATGGTCATGCCATCTTCTAAGCCTTTTAGGGCATCGTCGTAACTTGCTACGACTTTGTCAAAACCTGCCATACCAACCTCTATTATTTTTGTTTGTTCAAGGATCAAGCTGAAACAAGGTGCTTGTGAATAAAGCCAGTATTGGATAATCTCCATGATATGTAAAATTTAATAATTATATCTATTGATAAGTTTTACA
>CAJXIT010000233.1 GCA_913054055.1 uncultured Thalassolituus sp. | reverse complement strand
AAGCGGATTGGATTGTACTGACTCCAGGCGTAGTAAAGGGCCTTAACATTGCCCGCGCGATGGCAATGGAAAATGGTAAAACCGCAGGCACCACAGCTTTGCCAGTTTACCCACATTTAATGCAGCAATCTCCTATTCTAAAATTTGAAAACCAAACCTTTTGGGCAAAACCCAGCGGAGATAACTGGGAGCTAGACATACAG
This sequence comes from uncultured Thalassolituus sp., assembly GCA_913054055.1. Lineage (GTDB taxonomy): Bacteria > Pseudomonadota > Gammaproteobacteria > Pseudomonadales > Oceanobacteraceae > Bermanella. The sequence goes on along the minus strand of CAJXIT010000233.1, from coordinate 5,660 downwards.
GCCTTTAAAAACAGCATCACTGATCACACTGGGCTTATGTTGTTTTGTAACCCCCACAACCCATTAGGTAAGGTGTATAACAAAGATGAACTAGAAGCCATTGCCAATGTGTGTATTAAACATAATTTGATCATGTGCAGTGACGATGTGCACTGTGATTTAATCTTAAATGGCAAAAAACACATTCCCATTGCCAGTTTAAATCAAGACATTGCCAATTTAAGCATCACCTTAATGGCACCAAGTAAAACGTTTAACATTGCAGGATTAGATTGTGCCTTTGCCATTATCCCTAACTCTGTGATGCGCAAGCAGTACAGTAAGCTAATGTATGGTTTAGTGGGCCATGTGAATATTTTAGGCAGCCAAGCGGCCACTGCAGCTTTTAAACATGGCGAGCCTTGGCGCCAAAAATTGATTCCTTATTTACAAGGTAATCATCAACTGATTCTAGATCGCATCAACTCTATTAAGGGCATCAGTATGCGCCCATCTGAAGCCACCTATTTAGCTTGGATAAACGTGGCGGATTTAAAATTAGATAACCCACAAAAATACTTTGAACAATATGGTGTTGGCATGTCAGCTGGGGCAGAGTTTGGTGACAATGATTATGTGCGTTTGAACTTTGGCTGTCAGCGCAGCTTATTAGCGGAAGCGCTAAACCGTATTGAAACTGGAGTGAATGAGCGAATGGCAAACATCTAATCGCTCACCGGGTAAGCCTGCCCGATTGGGTCGCCTGCAAGCAGCCTCCTACATTTGACCAGCGTCACTGCCCAATCCTGCATCAACAAAGCTTAAGCTCTGTGCTAAAATCTGCTTAGCCTTTTGACTCGGACACCCTAGATGCAAATTTACCTTTTGATCGCCTGCGACCGCCTTGAAGAAAACCAAGAGAAAAAACTAAAAAACAACTTAACGGATATCCAAGCGGATTTACAAAGCTATGTTGATGAAAACGCTAATGTGGCAGGTGTGAGCTTGATTAACGATTGTGACAGCGAATATTGCGAAGACTGGCAACTTGGCATCAGCCAAACCGTTAAAAAGAAGCCTCAGCTTAAATTTCCTATTAATTTGTTCAATGACCTTGCCAAAAAATACCAAATTGATTGCGAAGTGGGCACCCTAAGCGGGGGTACACGTGAACCGATTAGCTACTTTGGCCACGAAGAAGGCAAAGGGGATTCCTATATGATTGCCCAGTATCTAGACCTGTAGATCGGCCTTTAAATAGCTAGCTAACTCAAGCATAGTAAACCAATTAATCATCGCTGCCGTAAATACATCATGTACTTGGTAATGGTGAATCAAGGATAATCCCTTTTAATCCGTCATAAATGGAACTTTATTTCATTTATAGCACCACAAACACATATCATCACATTTAGGATCTCACCATGCTGCGCAAGCTTGCTTATGGCACCCTTATTTTCATCCTTATAGCTGTGGCATTTCGATTTTATCTAAACAACAGCTCAACCCCTAGGCAACGACCGGCACCTCAGGTTGTGTTATTTGAGGTGAAAGCAAGTGATATCACTGAATCGCTAGAGGCCATTGGCAGTGCCCGCGCGGCTGAATCTGTGGTCTTAACCGCCAATGTAACTGAAAAAGTGAGCCGTATTTCGTTTAACCAAGGTGAATTTGTAAAACAAGGCGCAACCTTGCTCACACTGGCTAACGATGAAGAGCAGGCACAACTAAACGCTGCAAAAATTGAACTGGCTGAACAAAAACGTGAATATAAGCGCATCGCCAATCTGCATAAGCGAAATTCCGCATCCGCTTCAGAACTGGACAGACTGCAATCCTCCATCGATACCGCCCAAGCACGCATTGCACAGGTAAAAGCCACCTTAAAAGATCGCATCATTAAAGCGCCATTTGACGGGCTATTAGGATTACGTCACGTCAGTGTGGGCACCCTGCTAAAACCGGGTGATGAGATTACCACTCTGGATTCTGTCACCCACTTAGAAATGGATTTTAATTTAGCAGAAGTGTACATCCCCAAAATAAAAGTTGGCCAAGCCATCAAAGCCTTCAGTGTGGCTTATCCTGATCGTATTTTCAGCGGTGAGATTGCAGCCTTGGATTCCCGAGTCAACACTGATACCAGAAGCATAAAAGTACGAGCTAAAATCAACAATGAACACGCCCTGCTTCGACCCGGTATGCTATTAACACTGGATTTAATCAAACAGCAACGCTCGGCAAAAATGCTGCCCGAAGAAGCCGTGTTCATGCGTGCAGATCAACACCTGGTTTATCAAGTGTCTCCCGATATGACCGTCACCGAAAAAGCCATCGAGATTGGCATTCGACAAAATGGCAAGGTAGAAGCATTAACTGGCTTAGAAGTGGGCAATAAAATTGTTTGGCAAGGTTTGTTAAAAGTAAAACCTGGGAAAAAAGTCTTGGAGCAAACTGAACAATGGCGCAAGGTTAACCCATGATCATTACAGACCTATCGGTTAAACGCCCAGTACTGGCTTCGGTCATTAGCTTATTAATTTTAGCGTTTGGACTCTTGGCCTTTGATAAGCTGCCCTTACGGGAATACCCAGACATTGACGCCCCAGTGGTCAGTATCCGCACAAACTATACGGGTGCCGCTGCCTCGATTGTTGAGCAGCGTATTACACAGGTGATCGAAAACCGCATCTCTGGCATTGAAGGCATTGATAACATCATTTCTTCCAGTAAAGATGGCCGATCTGATATATCCATCGAATTTAACGTAAACCGTGACATTGATGCTGCCGCCAATGATGTACGAGACCGTGTATCACGAATACTGAATAACCTTCCTGAAGAAATAGAACCACCCGAAGTTACCAAAGCCGGCGCCGATGATGACACCATCATGTGGTTTAATTTGGTCAGCGATCGCATGGGCTTATTAGAGCTAACCGATTATGCAAATCGATATTTAGTGGATCGTTTTAGCGTAATTGATGGTGTTGCCCGTGTGCGAGTGGGCGGCGGACTGGATTACGCACTGCGTGTATGGATTGACCGTAAAGCCTTGGCTGCACGAGCATTAACCATCAGTGACATTGAAGATGCCCTGCGTCGTGAAAACATCGAACTGCCCGCTGGCAGCATTGAATCAGATCAGCGTCAATTCACCGTGCGATTAGAACGGGCTTATCCTACCGAAAAACAAATCGAACAACTGGTGATTCAAAACCACCAAGATTATTCCGTCAGATTAAAAGATGTGGCCCGAATAGAGTTAGCAGCAGAAGAACACCGAAAATCCTTTCGCGGCAATGGGGTGCCCATGGTGGGAGTGGGCATCACCAAACAAAGTACCGCTAATACATTAGAAGTGGCAAGAAAAGCCCGCGCACTGTTAGAAAAAATTAATCCTGAGCTGCCAGAAGGCATGGACTTATTGCCAAGTTACGACAGTTCAGTATTCATCGAAAATTCCATACAAGAAGTATATAAAACACTTTTCATTGCCATGGCATTAGTGATATTGGTGATCTATGTCTTTTTAGGCAATCTAAGGGCTACTTTAATTCCCGCCATCACGGTACCCGTGTCATTAATGGGCACGTTTGTCATTTTATTTATGCTTGGCTTTACCATTAATCTACTGACGTTATTGGCCATGATACTGGCCATCGGCATGGTGGTAGATGATGCCATCGTGATGTTAGAAAACATTCATCGCCGTATCGATCAAGGGGAGTCACCGTTAGTGGCTGCATTCTTAGGGGCGCGACAAGTATCCTTTGCCGTACTGGCCACCACCGCAGTATTAATCTCGGTGTTTTTACCCATTATCTTTTTGGAAGGGGATCTTGGAAAACTCTTTACCGAGTTTGCTGTGGCCATGTCTGCCGCCGTTGGTTTCTCATCGTTAGTGGCCCTGTCACTGTCGCCTATGATGTGTTCGAAACTCTTACACGCCAATGAGCAACCCAATAAACTCACACAAAAAATGAATCGCATGCTCGACCGACTAAGAGAGCAATACAAAGCATTTTTAAACCATGCACTCAATGCACCGAAGCGAGTCATCATTTTATTATCGCTGGCATTACTAAGCTGTGCCTGGTTGTTTAATCACATTCCTTCGGAATTCACCCCCAAAGAAGACCGTGGTGCCTTTTTTGTTTTGGTGTCGGCGCCTGAAGGCTCAAGTTATGATTATTCCAAATCCTACATGGACGAAATCGAGACCCGTTTAATGCCCATGGTTGATGAAGGCATCATTAAACGCTTATTAGTGCGTACCCCCAGAAGTTTCAGTTCAACTTCGGATTACTCTGGTGGCTTTGTGATCGTGGTACTAGAAGACTGGAGTGAGCGCCCACCAGCCAATCAAGTAATTGGCCGCATCAATCGAACCCTCAGCGATCTATCCGGGGTTCGAGCTTTTGCGATTATGCGACAAGCCTTAGGCGGCGGTCGCAGTAAACCCGTGCAATTTGTCATTGGCGGCAGTAACTACCAGCAACTGACACAGTGGCGTGACATTATGCTAGAAAAAGCCGCTGACAATGAAAAACTCATTGGACTGGATCACGATTATAAAGAAACCAAACCTCAGGTATTAATCAATATTAATACAGAAAGAGCCGCAGACCTTGGAGTCAGCGCTAAAGAAATCGGTAATACACTTGCCGCGTTACAAGGTTCGCGCCGTGTCACAACGTTCTTAGACCGAGGCGAAGAATACGACGTGATTTTGGAAGGTGAACGTGAACTTCAAAACAGCCCACTAGATATGAAAAACATCTATGTGCGCAGCCGGAGTAACAATCAACTGATTCCATTGGCAAACTTGGTTACCATCACAGAACGCGCCGATGCCAATACCCTAAACCGCTATAATCGTATTCGTGCCATAACTCTTGAAGCAAACTTAGCGGATGGTTACACACTCGGCGAAGCGCTTACCTATTTAGATAACTTAGCAAAAGAACATCTGCCAGCAGAGGCGGTGATCAGCTATAAAGGCCAATCTCAAGATTTAGAAAATAGTGGGCAATCCATTTACTTTATTTTCGCGTTGGCTTTAGTGGTTGTGTTCTTAGTATTGGCCGCACAATTTGAAAGCTACATTCACCCTTTGGTTATTATGCTTACCGTACCCATGGCCATGATTGGCGCCTTAACCGGGCTGTATGTATTTGGGCAATCTTTAAATATCTATTCTCAAATTGGTTTAATCATGCTGGTGGGACTCACCGCAAAAAATGGTATTTTGATTGTGGAATTTTGCAATCAGTTACGAGACCAAGGGGTTGAGTTTAAAACCGCCATCATTGAATCGGCAACCATTCGCTTGCGCCCAATTTTGATGACGGCCATCACCACTGCATTTGGTGCAGTGCCTCTGATTCTGTCCAGCGGCGCAGGTTCTGAAACCCGCACGGTTATTGGTATTGTGGTGTTAACGGGGATTTTAGCGTCCACCGTTTTTACTTTGATCATTCTGCCTGTTATGTATCAGCTATTAGCTCGAAATACACAGTCGCCTATGGTGATGGAAACTGAATTGAATCGCCAGTTAAAAGCCAATAAAGGCGTTAAAAATTAACAAACTGTTAAGCAAATTTAGGGGCTCGTGTTAGCCCCTTTTTTCAACTTAAACGTTTTATTAAATTTTTTATTAAACCTCTTCTTTCAAACTT
>CAJXIT010000232.1 GCA_913054055.1 uncultured Thalassolituus sp. | reverse complement strand
GTACCTGCATTCAATGCGAACCAAATTTGGTGAAAGACAGCGCCCCTTCTATTAACTAAATGTCACTTATAACACGCCCTTTTTTGAGTAAGTTACCGCAATTATAAAATTCATTTCGCCCGGCATTAATTAACGTATAATTGGCGTTTTAATTTTCGGTAACCACCAATGGCCCTTAAAGCAACCGTGTGTAAATGCGAGTTAACAATCAGTGATATGGACCGCCACTATTATCAAACCCATTCACTGACCATCGCCCGCCATCCTAGTGAAAATGATCTACGCATGATGGTGCGTGTTTTAGCATTTGCATTAAACGCACATGAAAACCTCCAATTCACCAAAGGTTTAAGCACCCAAGAGGAACCCGATATTTGGCTAAAAAGCCTAAGCGATGAAATTGAATTGTGGATTGACCTTGGACAGATTGACGAAAAACGCCTTAGACAAGCCTGTGGCAAAGCGAAACACGTCACCTTGTTTACCTACAATGATAAGCAAGCCGCCCCATGGTGGCAGCTAATGGAGAGTCACTTTAATCGCCAAGATAATTTATCCGTTTACCATATTCAAACCCAAGACAGCGAGGCACTAGGAGAAATGGCGAATAAATCCATGGAGCTACAAATCAGCATACAAGATGGCGACATTTTCATTAACGACAATGCAAACAACATTCAGTTAAAACCTCAGTCAATTTATCCGGTATCGTAACTAAGCCCCTTTAAGTAAATGATGCGAAATGTATTTCACATCATTTACGCCACTCATAATCTTTCGTCTTTCTCTATCTAATCAACCCAACATTAATGGCCAACTTAAAAAAGATTGTCCGTTATTGATATAAAATTGGCCAATTCTCACATGGGGGCTTTTAGCTAATTTACCTTTACTTATTATTGCAGCAAATATGCATGGCTCTATGGCATACATAACAATAACTAGCTGCAAAATTCTTACTCATAAAGGGATAGATTTATGCAATTGGCTCGAATTAGTACACTTTTAGCTTGCGTGACTGTCTGGAGCTCTGGAGCTTTGGCCATGTCAAAAGCCCCTGAAGCGCCTTCACAACCTCAAGCATCGGGTTACACCGGCGACGTTAATAGTATGGCGCAGCAATGTTTTTCTGTGCAATCTCCAGAAAATGGCAACTACTTAAAACGCTTTAATAAAGGCGGTGCCATTGATAATGGGCTGGGTTACCACTTTGAAAATACTGCAAAAAGTAGCGCCACAAAGTTTTTTATGAAACCCACTTCATTCGGTAAATTTTTATTAACCGATGTTGACGGACGCTATTTCGCTAGTCACCTACCAGCAGAGATCAGTGCCGGACGCTATGCAGGGGAATTTGCAGAATGGACAATCAATAAACAAGCAAACGACCGCTTTAGCTTGCATGGCACCGCTTTAAACATGACGGTACGGCACAATACCAATGATGGCGGCATGTACTTCTTCGATCTTTTGAATCCATTTAATTTTAATAGTGAAAATAGTTTTAAACTGATCCCTGCGCAAGGGTGTAAAGATTTTCCTGAGATCACAACCAATGTCAGTGGTGATAAACAAGCGCTTAAAGGGGATGCCAACTTACCAGTAAGAGGCTTTATTGATCCCCATACTCACATCACATCTTACGAGTTTATGGGCGGAAAATTTATGGCTGGCGATCCCTTCCATCGCTGGGGTGTGGAGTCTGCATTAAATGATAGCCAGGATTTACACGGTCCAAATGGCTCGCTGGATTTAATCGGCAACCTTTATACTTTTGAAGACCCAAACAATCGTTACGACACTCGTGGCTGGCCTGATTTCCCATGGTGGCCAAATCATTATCAAATGAGCCATTCCGGTTATTACTACAAATGGATTGAACGAGCTTACCTGGGCGGCCTTCGCATGATGGTGACAGATCTTGTGGAAAATAAAGTGCTGTGTAATATCCAAAAAACCATTAACCCAGCAAGTTGGGTTAATCCAAACAGCTGTAACACCATGGACAGTATACGTTTACAGGCTAAACGTATGAATGAAATGCAAGCTTATATCGATGCGCAATCAGGTGGACCTGGTAAAGGTTGGTTCAGGATTGTCGACAACCCTACACAAGCTCGCCAAGTAATCGCCGATGGTAAAATGGCCGTATTAATGGGCGTAGAAGCGTCTGAAACTTTTAACTGTGGCGGCAAAGATACGTGTACAAGAGCCACCATAGATGCTCAACTTGATGAGTTGTATCACTTAGGTATCCGCACCATTTACCCAACCCATAAATTCAACAACCAATTTGGCGGCTCGCAAGCGGAAAGTGGATTAATGAATTTGGGGAACTGGCTTTCAACCGGACACTTTTTTGACACCATGGAATGTGGCCATGATACCAAAGGCCGTCATTTTGATTCTGGCTTCCCATTAATTGGTGAACTACCTGTGTTTAAACAAATTTTAGATGCAGCAAATTTAAACCCTGTTTATGACGAAGCCATTGAGCATTGTAATGAAGATGGTTTATCTGAACTGGGGGTATATTTAGTCAATCGCTTAATTGATAAAAACATGCTCATTGAACTGGATCATTTAAGTAATAAGTCAGCCACCCAAACCATGGATATTGTGGAAGCAAGAAATTACAGCGGCGTGATCACGTCACACAGCTGGATGAGTGAAGGTAAGAACAGTGAGGTGCATAAAAATACTCGCCGTCTCATTGAAGCCGGTGGCTTTGCAACACCAATGAACCGAGATGCCAATAATGTTGAAGACCGTATTTCTCGCTATTTGGATATTGTTGAGCAAACCCCTTATTTAGACGGCGTTAGCTTTGCTACCGACATGAGTGGATTAGCAGGCCAACCAGGCCCCCGAAGTGATGCCAGCATCAATCCCCTTGAATACCCTTTCACCACAGAATTTGGCATGGTGGTAAATAAGCAGCAATCTGGAAACCGTTCATTTGAGTTAAACCAAGATGGCATTGCCCATTACGGCATGGTAGCGGATCACCTTCAGGACATTCGTGAAAATGCATCTAACCGAGTGTATGAAGCCATAATGAACTCCACAGAAGCGTATCTGCAGATGTGGGAGCGCGCAGAATCTAACACCAACAGCGCCCACTTTAACCCTGTGGCTGACTAAACAGTCCATAGGATTCACTACTAAATAGTAAAAGCCCCATTCATTTCTTGAATGGGGCTTTGTCATTTCTAAGCCAAGAGAATGAGGGTTTATAGACATTTCAGCTATATCAATAGCCACTACAAAATCAATGCACGCTAAGCCACCCATGATGGGAATTTCCCAACTAATCTTAAGGCATTACATACACGGAGGTCCTTACTGTGGCCCAATCATTAATTATTCCACCAAGACCAGAGATTTTACTTAATATTCAACAGGTCATGAGGGATGAGGATCCGGATGTAAACGAAATCGCTCGCTTATTAAAAGAAGACATATCTCTTTATTCCATCTTTTTGTCGGCTGCCAATAGCCCTTGGATGGGTCTAACCCAGCCCGCTACATCCATTGAACATGCTGTGATGCTAATGGGCTTAGATCGTATTTACACCATGATCCAGGCCATAATGGTTCGTAATACGTTTCAAGCTGTGCCGCTAAAAGAACATTTTTGGACCGCAGCCATCGATGTAGCCGGTATATGCAGTGATTTTGCTAATCGCTTCAGTGGATTTGATTGTAACCAAGCTTATAGCATTGGCATGCTGCACAATGTAGGCATACCGATCATGATTCAAGAGTTCCCTGAGTTTGATGAATTTATTAAAGGGCACGAACAAACACCCATTGATTTATTATGTGTGCATGAACGTCATAAGTTTGAAACCGATCATTATTTACAAGGGGCCTTAATGGCAAGGCAATGGAACTTAGGCGAAGACGTCACCCAAACCATACGCTACCAACCTATTGCGGATCGAATTTTATCAGGTAATAAAGAAGCCTCTGAAAGCGTGGCCACTTACCTTGCCATATTGACCATCGCAAAAAATATCAGTGCTGAATTCAGAGGCTACTGGTCATCAGATAAACATGAAGATCGTAATAGTCGAGAAACGGAAATGGCGCTGAATTATTTACATATCAATTACAATGAATTTCATGAAATCAAAGATGACATCTTTGACGAATATATGAGCAAAAGCAGTGCTTAGATTTATAACGTTCGTTCAGCCATAAAAATGCCACTTTATCTAAGACAAAGTGGCATTCTACGTTCAGGTAATAGACTTAAAAAAAGCTATCAAAAATGAAAGACGCTGCTCGCTTAGCAGCCTCTTTCTCTACTGCGTCCACCAATATATTCGACCCCGAATCTTGCTTGGTATTCGACTGGGCCGTATATTGATTCTCTTTTTGAAGCGCTTCCATTTTGGCTAAATTTTTAGAATTTTCTTTTCGCAATTTATACAAAGTATCAATTCGTTTACCTCTGAAAAAGCGACATTCTTCATATTCCCCTTCGTGCAAACAAATGGCATTGCCATCTGGTTTATCTTGCTTAAAATTACCAGAAAATATCATCTCTCCATTTTGATGTATTTCGCCACTGGTGCGTTTCCCTTGCGAAAACTTACCTTTGAAAAGCAAACCTTGCTTATCTTCAGACTCTCCGTCTCCAGTCGCCAAACCATTCTCACACTGACTTCCTAAATACACCCAGTTTTCATTAGACAAACCGCATTTTGAATTTTTTTGTTTCTGAATAAACTCATCTTTCTTTTTTTGCAATGCTAATTGCTCTGCTGTTTGTTTATTTTCATTCGATGAATCAAAAATATTAGCAAGACTATTCTCTAATCCCGCTTTATCAGTGCCTGCTTTAATCTCTGCTAGCTTAGCTAAACTTTCTTCCTCTATTCTCTTTCTATCTAGCTCATATTGATACAGCTGGCTAACATATACATCTTGCTTTCCTATATCTGCATCGGTCTTTTCAATACACTCAAATCCAGATACCTTAAATACATTTATTGCTTCACCCATGTCATGACAACTGTAACTTAATGGGTTTTGGGCTTTATCCGTTCTGTACAAATAATTTTCATTAATCATCAAACCATGCATCTTTCCATCATGTATCTCAGAAAAGCTAGCATTACCGATACTAACAATGCGATTCCCCCCACTATTTAGCTTTTCAATAGCCATAATGCTATTCACAAAATCACCGGTTAAATCATGCCTTGAAAGTACAAGGTTTAGTAAACCCTGCCCCTTATCCCCATCAGCAACTAAATTCATTGTATATTGAACCTTTCCGGCACTGTCACCACCATAATCTGATATAACTAATATTTCTCTATTCATACCCTTGATATGAGGTTTTTTTGCTCGCCGATATAAAGAATAACTTACCACGGAAAGATTAATTTCTGTGTCGTAATCTTCGCCATTAATTTCTTGCGACATCTCTATTTCAGTTGAGTAATCGGCATAAATGATAAAGGGATGAATATAACTTGAAGGAACTTGATAATACTCAACAGATTTATCGGCCGTACGTTCCAAAGACGTGGATTTAAACTCCTGACAGCCTTCTGCAGTCGACATTAAGAATAACTCATCCACGTCCACATCAACTGATACACTTGTATTTTCCAGAGATGAATATTGAGACCCTACTGCATCTTCATTAATACCGCTTAAACGGCTTAATTTATCCGAATCAATATCACATTTCAGTAAACCAAGCTTCATCCGAGAAAAGTCTTGAGGAGATGATGAGAATAGATCTTTAAAAACATTAATATATGGAACGCCATCATATTCATGATGATTCGGCCAATCTTCAATGGATTCAGAATATACAGTCAAAGTATATGTGCTTATAAATGCACATACTGCAATCCGAATTATTTTTATTATATTTTTTAACATTA
>CAJXIT010000231.1 GCA_913054055.1 uncultured Thalassolituus sp. | reverse complement strand
GAAATTCCCAGTATGTATCGCACTGTATTTTCTGATGTGCTGAACAAATCTGAACAGAGTGAACAGGTTTCGCACTTGCCGGTTTTATCGTTAACCGATAAAGAAATGCAAATATATAAACTATTGGTAAATGGCTTAAGTAATGCTGAAATCAGTCAGGAATTAGGTGTGGCTCTTAGTACTACGAAATGGCATTTAAAAAATATTTTTCAAAAATTGGGTGTCAGTAAGCGCAGTGAAATCATCATGCATAACAAGGTCACACAAGATTAACTTTGTTTTTCTTTTCAATATTTATCTGATTTGGCTAATTGATTGATGTATTCAGATGCTGTGCATCTGTGATAAGTGACTTTTGCATAGGGCAAAATGACGGGTTCTGGATCAATTACTTCTACTGGTATGTTGTTATTCATGGCTATGTCCAGTGCCATATTGGTGATGTTAACGCTAAAAGATGTGCCCATGAATACAATTTTATCCGCTTGCTGCATTCGGCTTTGGGCTTCGCTAATTCGATAAAGGTCGGTGTAAAACTCATCAAATAATAATACAAATGGCTTTAAAGAGTGATTAATGGTTGGGGTGTTTTTTATTTTAAATAACGCCAACAATGATTGAGTTAAGTTATCTTCGTCTACATCATCCCAAGGTGTTTGAATGATATCTACAGGTTCACCTTGTTCATGGAAAAGCGTCATCTGGTCAAGACGCCCATGAATCGCAATGTAATTTTCATTGCCTGCTTTGCCATCTAGGCCATCTATATTTTGTGTGATTAAGTTTTTATCGGCTAACCAGTGGTGCACTTGGTTTGGGCCATGATTTCGGTAGGTGGCAAATCGATTGTAATACCAAGCTAAAAATTCTTCAGGTTGGTTTTGATACATGGTTCGGGTGGCCATTTCCATTGGGGTATAGTTTTTACTGCCAATGGTCCAAAAGCCGTCTTGGCCTCGGAAAGTTGGGATGCCGCTTTCAGCGCTGACCCCAGCCCCTGTTATATAAAGTGTGTTCATTTTATTGATCTTTTTGCAACGCGTTTAAAGGGGCTATGACTTCTTTTGCAGCTTGTGGGAAGTCGGTGATGATGCTGTCGGCTTTGTATTTTAAGAACCGGCTCATATCATCCGCATCGTTGACGGTCCAGATGCTTAAATGCAAGCCTTTGCGCTGCGCTTTGTTGATGTAACTCTTTCGTGCCAAGCTTTTATTGATGGCGAGCATGCTGCACTTCAATTTTCGAGCAATGCGAATGCCATTTGGGATTGGCCACTCTTGTACATATCCACGCTGGATGTCAGGTAGGACACGTTTAAATGCTTTTAAGATGCCGATGTGTTTACTGGTGATGGTGACTTTTTCTTGAAGGTTATGTTTTTTAATTAACCTTTGCATGGGGCGTATGAAGTTTGGGTTAGTGGATTCGGTTTTAATTTCAAATTGCCAGTGTTTGACATTAGGGCAGGCGGTTATAACTTGTTCTAAGGTGGGGATGCCCTGCGTTAATCCCCGTAAGTATGTGCTGGCCAGTGTGGAGGCGTTGGTTCGACTCACTTTTAAAGGGCTGTTGGCTAGGCGTTGTAATTTTTCATCATGCACCACAACTAATTGATTGTCCAAGCTTAGGCGAATATCCAATTCAAAGTGATCAATGCCATGGTTAGCAGCAAGAATAAACCCTTGTAGGCTATTTTCCATGGCGACGCCTTTTGCGCCTCGGTGGCCGTAGATTTCCATGATTATTCTCTCATTTCTAACCATTACTTATTAATATAGCGGTGTACGCGGATACTTGGAAGAAAGGGGTGATCTTCTATTACTCTGTCGCTACGAACCTTTCTACTTCTTTGGGTAGGAGCGGATAAATCTGGTTCATTATGAGGGGGCAGTTTTCCACTTTCAGATACTTTGAATATTATGGGCAAGGATACATTCATTGCTTGCCTGGAAGGCCGCTCATCATCAAAGAAAAGGTTTGCCCGCATAGTGGGTGCCAGGTTTTGCACTTTTGCTAATGGGGTTGATGCAGTGAGTTTATTTAAAAGGCTTAATTGGGTTTGAATATGATCACTGCTGGTATCTAGGTTTAATAATGCATCTTGTGCTTGTTTAACCGTGAACTTTTGAATGCTGCGTCCAGATTGATACCAGTTGAAGCCTGCTCTTATGGGTGTTCGATCAATAATTGGAATGTGGCGCCAAGTTTGTTTTATGTGTAAGCGGCTTAACCCAGAGTAGCGAAGTTTTTCTCTTAATTGAGGGTGTGTTTGCCCCAGCTCTTTACGTAAATCTAGCCATTGTGACTTATTAGTTTTTTGCAGTTGTTTGATCTTATTTTTAAAGTGTTCTTTTTCTTCATTGATAAGATTTGCTAGGTTTAATTGCTCTGGTGTGGCAGGCACGAGTCCGAAGCTAGAGCGAGTTTCTCGACCATCTTGACCATCTTGGTACCAAAAATCCTGAAGGCTGTGGCATACCTTATCAATAGGGGTCAGCCCAAGCTCGCATTCTATTTCTGTGAGCGGTACCCAAATTTTATATGGGTTTTGACGTAGCTGAGAGCAAAGCTTTTGAGTTTGCTGCACCAGTTGGTCAAAATGTTGTACAAGATGGCTAATATCCATTTTTATACCGTTATCTATTTTTTGAGTATATTAGCGTTTCTTACTGAGGTTTAACAATAGGCAGTCAGCGTTAAATGTTTGTTATGTTCGATGGTGATTCCTTGATGCTAGCAAGGAGGCTTTTTAGGCCTTGTTTACTAGAGACTAGTGAAACCCAAATACAGCATTCGCAGCGCTAGCAAGGTTAGGCTAATGCGGAATAATTTGAAAAACAGTCTTTCTGATAGTTTGGGTCTCAGGCGTTTACCGACATAGGAACCTAGGATAGCGGCCATTGAAAGTGAAACTAACAGTAAGGTGTAATGGGATAGCGCAACACCCATTAGTACGAAGACTGCAATCTTAATGGCGTGACTAGCAAACATAATCACGGCATTGCTTGCAATTAGCTTTTCTCGGTTTAATCCTTTTGCTAATAGTATGGCACTCCCTAAGGGGCCGGTTGCCCCTAATAAAACTCCCAAAGAGCCTTGTGCGATGCCTAGACTGGTAAGTGGAAAGGGCAATTTGTTCGTGAGTGTTAGGCCGTTGCCCCAAACAGTCCATAAAATGAATAAGCCTATGACCAATTGCATCCCATCCCAATTGATGTGCTGTATGAAGGGGGTAACGACCAGCGCACCTAATAGAATTCCTATGAGTATTGGGGTAATGATTGTCCAGTTAATGTCTTTAAGGGATAACATGGCACGGCTGGCATTGCTGGCTGTTTGTATCACGGCATGTATGGGAATTAATGATGCTGCGGGCAGTACTTGAGCTAATACCCCCATTAGCATTAAGCCGCCCCCTTGGCCTAAAACTGCGGTAAATGCACTGGTAATTAACGTTGATATAAACAGTAGGGTAAAGACTTCATTAGAAACACCTAAATCGATCATATGTCCCCAGCTGCTATTATCCCGTTAGCGTTTATCATGGCTGTTGATCCATTTTTCAATTTTAGGCGCCAGGGCTTGAAAGTTTTTTGTCCAGTTAAAGTGATCAAGTGAATCAAGGTTAAGTTCTTGCGCGCAGGTTTTAATATGGTGTTTGGGCGAGCTGTGAAAGCAATCCAGTAAGCCTTGCATAGAGCTGTGGGGGGCAAATTTATCTCCATCAAAACTGATGGCCATGATAGGGGTTTTGACTTGCCCCATTTTTCCATTGTAAATTTCTTTCGTGCCTTGGTTTATTGATCGGTAAAAACCGGTTCTTGCGGTATAAGCCCAGTCTTGAATCACGCCTTTGGCTTCAATGCCAGCAAATCCCAGTTTGTTGCCTGGCAAATACCCTAAAACATTGGTCACACCAAGTAGAAATTGTGAAGCAAGTAATATGCGCCATTTTTTGTTGTAGAGTTTGTAGTGCAAGTTTCCGCAGGCAATGAGTATCATGCCTTGAATGTCGGGTTTATGGGTGGCATAGCAGGCGCTTAATTGACCACCAAGGCTGTGCCCCATGAGGTAGATTGGGCTGTTAGGGTGTGCTTTTTTACAGGCTGCTATGGCAGCAGGCCAATCCTCTTGAATCATTTCGTGGTATCCGAAATTGTTCTTCCTTGAGGGCTTTGACTGCATTGGATCATTGCCTCGCAGATCAGTGCACACAAAGTGGATGCCTAACGGGTTAAAGTGTTGTGCAAGTTTAAAGTAATAGCTGGCTTTAACTCCCATGGCTGGAAACAAAAGAATGACAGGTTTCACTTGATCAGATTCTGTTTCTTCACAGGTAAAGCTATGCAAACAGTGAGGTGTTTGGTCGTTGCTTTGATAGTGAATCAGTTGTGACATAGCGGGATTTAGGGCTTTATTAGGTTGGTTACTATATAAAACTTAGCGGATTTTGCTTGTGGAGTCTGCAAAAACTTTGTTCTTTTATTTCATGGCTTAATTAGACCAACTTTACCATTAATCTTAGTCTACGCTTAACGAGTATATATAGGTGAAGAATAATTATGAAATGGTCTGATTTAAGTTTATCGAAAAAATTAATGCTGCCAATTGGTTTTGTAGGCGCGCTTTTATTAATTATTTCCGCTTCCCAATTATCAACAATGGAAAGGCTATCTCAAGAATTTGCACATATTAATGAGCAATACATCCCTAGTATTGATTTAGTACTGAATGCAGATCGTGATTTGTATCAGGCTCAAATTGCCGAGCGCTCAATTGCGTTAGGTATGCCAGTGGATCAATTTAAATCGATGCACGAAAGTAATATCTCACAAGTTAAGGGTCGTGTAACAAAAATCTTAGATGCAAAGGTCAGTTCGGACGCTCATGCATTAGCAAATAAATTTCTAACTGAATTTTCTAGGTGGGCACCTAAATCAAAAAGTATGGTGAATGACTTAAGTTCGGGGAATATTGAATTGGATAGCGCAAAGACATTGAGTACAGAAGCACTGGACAAGCAATTTGAATCCATGCGAGATACGCTTGATGCTTTGGGGGAATTATTAGGGCAAGAAGCTGAGCTGCTACAAGTGGAAGCTAAATCTATTAAAAAATCGGCAGTGAGAAATTCATTGATTCTTGTGTTTATTGCACTTGTTATTACGATTTCAGTAGCGGTGTATTTTCCACGTTTAATTGTGGGTCCCATTTCAGAATTAACGGATGTATTGAATGAATTGGCCTCGGGACGTGGTGATTTGACCAAACGAATGCCAAAAATGGGTCAGGATGAAATTGGTAAAATGGCTTACAGTTTTAACCGCTTTATGAGTGGCATGAGAAACTTAATTGAAAACATTCAAGGTGTGGCCACTGAAGTCCATGGTGCCAGTGAAACACTTAAGTCCAGTGCGACTCAATCCGAAAGCATTAGTGAAGGTTATGCTCAGTCTATGGATATGGTGTCGACGGCTAATCATGAAATGGGATTAGCCATTCAAGAAGTTTCTAAAAACACTCAGCAAGTTTCGGAAGAGGCTAAGCGTTCTAATGAAAAATCCCTTCAAGTATCTACAGAATTTAAAAAAGCCATGGAAGAGATTCAAGACCTTGCAGAAAATGTGAATCATTCAGGGCAAGTGATTGAAGAGTTGGTTGAAGAAACCACTAAAATTGCATCTGTATTAGATGTCATTAAAGGCATTGCAGAACAAACCAATCTTTTAGCTTTAAATGCGGCCATTGAAGCGGCCCGTGCAGGTGAGCAGGGTAGAGGATTTGCGGTGGTTGCTGATGAGGTTAGGACACTGGCCAGTAAAACACAGCAGTCTACGGGTGATATTAATAATATGATCGAAAACCTTAGAGCTGGTGTAAATAAAGCCGTAGAATCTATGCGTGGCGGACAGGAAAAAGCCAATAGTACCGTAGAATA
>CAJXIT010000230.1 GCA_913054055.1 uncultured Thalassolituus sp. | reverse complement strand
GGCAATTCGAAGCCCAAGCTTGAAAACCCAACCCCCAAAACAATGGCAATGATCAAAGGGTTTCTAACTACATCTAAAAAGGTTTTTAGCATAGGAAGAGAACGATCTTCATGTAAGCTTTTATTCAAAGCATAAACAGATAGTACATTAAAAACAGGGGTGACGACTGACAATATCACTGCACCTAATGCTAACCCGACCTCTCCAAAACCTTTGGCACACAAGGCCAATCCTATAATGCCCAAATTGCTTCTGAATGCCCCCTGAACAACAACCCCCCTATCCTTATGCTGAACCCAGAAACCTGACAAAAACCAAAACAACACAAAGCAGGCGAACGCTGCACACATACAAAACACAATAAAGCTAAATTGCTCACCCCAATTGATTGAATTACCTTGAATAGATAAAAAGATAAGGACAGGCAAGCAAATATTAAAGACAAGTGACGAGGCATCTTGGATAAACTCTTCGCTGATTCTTTTACCTGTTTTAAGCCATAAGCCTATGAAAACAATCACAAATACAGGAGCTGTCACTGAAAACGTGTATTCCAGTGCTTGAAAATAACTCACTTACTACCTCCTGTTAGAATTGGCCTAAATTATACAGATATTCTCACATTTAAGTATTACCCCTAATTTCTTCATTCACGGCCAAGCTGCAACATGCTAGAATAGAAAGGCTTACACACAGGTATTTAAGATGTCTCGCAATAAAAAGTCTCGCTCATTAAAACGTGTTACAGGCGGTGTAAAAACCGGCTCTAAAGAGCGTACTAAACTAGAAAACAAGCAAAATAAGGCTCGCAAAAAAGCAAACTCCAAAACGAGTAAGCCTCAGCGACAGCGCTCTGTGTATCAAAAGATGCTTGATGACAAACAACCTGAAGGCGCAACTAAAGAGCCAAAGAAAACTCAAGCAATAGCCACTTCCGAAACTGAACAACAAAACGCTCTAGAACCTATCGAGCCAACTTCAATCGAAAAAGATGCATTAGACACATCAATCGAGACACCAGAGACAACATCAGAAGATGACCTATGGGATCAACTAGAGAACCCTGACAACTCTTCAAACACTTTCTAGCTACTCAGATGTCAAGCAACTGTTTCGAAAGCCTTGCAGGGGCATATACACTCATTCGCCCTGGCACCAACCCCAAACAACCGCTAAGGGCGTGGGATGCTGCAGATGAGTACCTCATTCAATTGCAACTATCGAATAACCCAGAAGAACCCCTGCTCATATTAAATGATCAATTTGGCGCCCTAGGCACATGTCTAAACGTGCAAACCGTCGCATGGGTTAGCGATAGCTATTGTGCTCATCAATCACTCAATAAAAACCTAACTGAAAACCAAATAGCACATCGCTTTCCTTGCTATAACCCGGTTGAAGACTGGGCAGTAGAGCAAGGCATTAACCAAGCTTTAATAAAACTTCCCAAGAATCTTAGTTACTTAACTTTTTTACTAAAAAAATGCTCTGATTTAAACATCAGAAACGTAAAAATTGCAGGAATGATGAAACACCTTCCCAAAAATATTCTGCCTTTTTTACAAAAATTTGGTGAAGTGAATCGCCTCCCTTTTAAGAAAAAAGCCACTATTTATGAACTAAGCATTACCAAAGCCATTAGCTGTCCCTACCCAAAAAACAACACATTTGGCAGTATAAAACTAAGCTCACATGCCAATGTTTTTGGCAGGGATAAGCTAGATCCTGGCGCAGCTTTTGTTATTGATAACATCAATAGCCTGCCAAAGAAGCAACAGGTGGCAGATTTATGCTCGGGTAGCGGCATACTTGGACTTGCTTACTTAAATAAGCACCCAGAAAGCCAAGTGCATTTCTTTGATGAGTCTTACATGGCAGTGGATAGTAGCCAGCGATCGTGCGCATTAAACCAGCAATCTAATGTAAAATTTAGCTGGGAAGACGGCCTATCAAATAGCCAAGAGTATTTTGATTTAATAATTTGCAACCCCCCATTCCATGAAGAACACACGGTTGGGGACCATATTGCAAAAAGATTATTCAGTGATGCCAAGCAACACTTAAAGCCACAAGGTAATGTGTTCATCATTGGTAACCGCCACCTTGGTTACCATGCTTCACTTAAAAAGTACTTCAAACACGTTGAGACGATAGCCGCTAATAGCAAATTCATATTATTGAAGGCTTATGGCTGAATACCTCATTCCCGCACAAGATGCTCATGCCGAAGTAATCGTAAAACGCAGTGAGTTTTTAGCATTCGCTCGCCATACTGAGGGTACTGAAGAAGCAAAAGCCTTTATACATTCTTTAAAAAACCAATATCCAGACGCTCGGCACCACTGCTATGCCTATATTGCAGGTAAACCAACTGACAGCAACCTATATGGATTCAGTGACGACAACGAGCCCAGCGGCACCGCTGGCATGCCTATATTCACACATTTAAAACACAGCCAAGTAGGTGAAGTCACACTTGTAGTCGTTCGCTATTTTGGTGGTACAAAACTGGGGACTGGTGGTCTAGCAAGAGCTTATGGTGATGCAGCCAGGCAAGTTCTGATCAAACTGGAAACCAAGAAACGAATTGAAATGGAATCGATCACTTTAAACACAAGCTTTGAGTTGGAAGCAGAGGTAAGAAAATGCATTGAAAACGCACAAGGAAAGATTCTAAACGTAATATATAGTGAGAAAGTTAGACTCGAATGTAGCGTACCAGCACATGTTATTTCTAACCTAAGGTTACCCTACTCGGTTTCTGTTGAAGACAAATCTTCCATATAACGAGAAATATGTCGGTAACCATCTTGAACCATCCCGGTGAACCCCATATTCACTTCAAATTCAGTTTGAGAGATTCGACGAATACTTTGAATTTGAGCAGATGTTTCTAACTGAATCATCTCGCCACTCTTAAAATTCAGATTAAGGACCACCAATAATTGCTGATAACGAGACTGGCAACCGTCATCTTCGATATTATGTAGCAAGGCAATTTGTTCTGAACTGCAATGAGTTGACATACCACGAGGAGAAATACTAAATCCCGCCATAGACACTGCACTATCGTCGTCACTGATAATGGCATCGACAGTAAAACTGGATTCTTGCTCTAAAGTATTGATTGCTTTCATGTTCATATTAACAATGTAAAAAACTCTGTATTTTAGCCTGTAACTATAGTAATAACCCATATAGATTATTTTTCAACCAGAATTAACATTTTTTTTCAATTATGTTACACAGTTGGCATACTTTTTACTTAGATAAACAATACCATAATTCAAGGCATGCCGTGCAAAGTTACCACTATTTCTCTTACACCACCGTAATTTCGAAATTCTCCCAAATAGATACCCTGCCAAACCCCCATATTTAAACAGCCATTAGCCACCGGAATGGTGACGTGAGAGCCAAATAGAGAGCTTTTTATGTGAGCCGGCATGTCATCACTGCCTTCTAGAGTGTGCTCAAAGTAGTCTAAATCATCAGGAACCAATCGCTGAATATACTCATGAAAGTCCGTTCTAACAGTCTTATCAGCATTCTCATTAATGGTTAAACCGGCTGAAGTGTGTTTTAAAAAGAAATAAGCGACACCCATATCCAAGCTATTAAGTTCCGGTAATTGAGATAATAATTCATCAGTAATTAAGTGAACTCCCTTTACCTTTTCACTTAGATAAATGCTTTTTTGCATCCACACATTCAACCCCCATAGAAAGTTAGGCAAAAAAAAACCCATAAAAACAAGTTTTTATGGGCTTATTATATTCAGAAAACTTAAGGTTTAACCAAAGTCATCCAACATTATATTTTCTGGCTCAACACCTAGATCTAGCAACATATTCGTTACTGACTGGTTCATGATTGGCGGTCCACACATGTAGAACTCACAATCTTCTGGTGCAGGGTGCTTACTCAAATACTCCTCTAAAAGAACATTATGAATAAAGCCTGTCATGCCTTCCCAGTTATCCTCTGGCTGAGGATCTGACATAGCAACATGCCATTCAAAGTTTGGAAACTCTTTGGCTAGCGCATCATATTCATCTTGATAGAACAGTTCCTTCAAGGAACGTGCTCCATACCAAAAACTGATCTTACGATCTGATTTCAAGCGCTTAAGCTGATCAAAGATATGAGAACGCATGGGTGCCATACCAGCACCACCACCAATGAATACCATTTCAGCATCCGTGTCTTTAGCAAAGAACTCACCAAATGGCCCGTAAACCGTTACTGTGTCACCTGGCTTCATGTTAAACACGTAAGTTGACATGATGCCCGGGTTTATACCGGTTGCGCCTGGAGGCGGTGTCGCAATTCGAATATTAAACTTAACCACGCCCTTCTCTTCTGGATAGTTAGCCATAGAGTAAGCACGAATCGTTGTTTCTTTGTTAACCGTTTTCAGGTCAAAGAACTTAAAGTGCTCCCAGTCGCCGCGATATTCTTCTTCAATATCAAAATCTGAAAAATTAATTTCAAACGGAGGACACTCAAGCTGCACATAACCACCTGCACGGAAGTCAACATTCTCACCATCAGGAAGCTTCAGCGTAAGTTCTTTGATGAAAGTAGCCATGTTAGGGTTAGATTCAACCGTACACTCCCACTTCTTAACACCAAACACTTCATCTTCAACTTCAACTTTCATGTCTTGCTTAACTGGCACCTGACACGATAAACGCCAGCCTTCTCGAGCATCACGCTTAGTAAAGTGTGATTCTTCAGTTGGCAGCATAGAGCCACCACCTTCATGAACCTGACACTTACACTGAGCACATGTGCCACCACCACCACAAGCTGATGATAAAAACACACCGTTATTGGCAAGCGTTTGAAGCAACTTATCGCCTGCTGCTGCAGTGATTGTTTTTTCAGGATCGCCGTTAATTTCAATTTTTACTTCCCCCGAGCTTACTAGCTTGGCACGGGCCGTTAAGATTACAGCTACTAGTGCAAGCACCACAGCGGTAAACATAAATACGCCCAATATAATTTCTGTATATTCACCCATCTGTCATCATCCTTATAAAGACACGCCGGAGAATGACATAAAGCCAAGAGACATCAGGCCTACTGTCATAAAGGTGATCCCAAGACCTTCAAGGCCTTTTGGAACATCACTGTATTTTAGCTTCTCACGAATACCTGCTAACGCAGTGATCGCCAATGCCCAGCCTACACCAGCACCAACGCCGTAAACGGTAGATTCAGCAAGGTTATAATCACGCTCAACCATAAATAAAGAAGCACCCATAATTGCACAGTTAACCGTAATCAGCGGTAAGAATACCCCTAACGAGTTATACAAAGACGGGACATATTTATCCAAGAACATCTCTAAGATTTGAACCATCGCAGCAATTACACCGATATAGCTCAACAGGCCCAAGAAACTTAAATCAACTTCAGGATAACCAGCCCAAGCTAGAGCACCTTCTTTTAACAAGTAAGTATAAATTAAGTTATTAACTGGCACCGTGATCATTAGTACAACAATAACCGCAATACCCAAACCTAACGACGTTTGAATCTTTTTAGAAATTGCCAAGAAGGTACACATGCCTAAGAAGAAGGCTAACGCCATGTTCTCAACAAAGACCGCTTTCACGAATAAAGAAAGATAATGTTCCATTAGTGAGCCCCCGAAGTTTCAGTGTTCGGCTGGATTTTGAAGTCGGCCTTTTCAACTTGAGCAGGGATCAATGTACGAGACGCCCAAATAAACAAACCAATAATAAAGAATGCACTTGGAGGTAATAGCAATAAGCCATTGCTGTAGTACCAACCACCATTAGTTACTAGAGGTAAGATTTCGAAACCAAGTAAAGAACCAGAGCCAAACAGCTCACGAATTACTGCAACGAAAATCAAAATAACACTGTAACCTAAGCCATTACCAATACCGTCTAGGAAGCTTAATCCTGGAGGGTTTTTCATAGCAAATGCTTCAGCACGACCCATTACAATACAGTTAGTAATGATTAGGC
>CAJXIT010000229.1 GCA_913054055.1 uncultured Thalassolituus sp. | reverse complement strand
AATTAAAGAATAAAAAAAGGAAATACCATGACAAATGTAGTTGGCCATTTAATCAACGGTGTTGTAGTAAACGACACTGAACGCACACAAGATGTATTTAACCCAGCAACGGGCGCGTCAGAAACACAAGTTGCGCTAGCATCTAAAAAAACCATGGAAGATGCCATTGCCGCCGCTGAAGCCGCTTACCCGGAATGGAGAAACACACCGGCCATTAAGCGTGCCCGTGTTATGTTCCGTTTTAAAGAATTGTTAGAAGAAAATGCCGATAAAATTTGCGCGTTAATCGGTCAAGAGCACGGCAAAATTTCTCACGATGCAGCAGGCGAATTACAGCGCGGTATCGAAAACGTAGAATTTGCATGTGGCGCACCTGAATTACTAAAAGGCGAGTTCAGCAAAAACGTCGGTCCAAACATTGATTCTTGGAGCGAGTTTCAACCACTGGGTGTGGTTGCCGGTATTACACCGTTTAACTTTCCAGCCATGGTGCCAATGTGGATGTTCCCACTGGCAATCGTTTGCGGTAACACCTTTATTCTTAAGCCATCTGAGCGTGATCCATCGTCTACTTTGTACATTGCACAACTGCTTCAAGAAGCGGGCCTACCTGACGGCGTAATGAACGTAGTAAACGGCGACAAAGAAGCAGTAGACGTATTACTAACAGACGAACGCATCAAGGCCGTAAGCTTTGTGGGTTCAACCCCAATCGCGGAATACATTTATGCAACAGCCAATGCAAACGGCAAGCGTTGCCAAGCATTAGGTGGCGCCAAAAACCACGCAATCGTAATGCCTGACGCTGACATTGATAACGCGGTTAACCAATTAACAGGTGCTGCATTCGGATCATCTGGCGAGCGCTGCATGGCATTGTCAGTAGCAGTAGCGGTTGGCGATGAAGCTGGTGATGCGCTGGTAGCTAAAATGACTGAAGCCATGAAAGGTTTAACCGTTGGCGCATACGATAACGCCAGCAACGACTTTGGCCCAGTGATCACAGCGGCACACAAAGAAAAAGTACAAGGCTACATTACAAGTGCGGAACAAGACGGCGCAAAAATTGTAGTAGACGGTCGTGATCCAAAAGTAGACGGCTACGACAATGGCTTTTTTGTAGGCGCGACGCTAATTGATAACGTAACCGCTAACATGGACAGCTACGATGCTGAAATCTTCGGCCCAGTTTTACAAGTAGTGCGTGTTAAAACCATGGAAGAAGCCATGAAGCTAATCAACGATCACGAATACGGTAACGGTACTTGTATCTTTACCCGTGACGGCGAAGCGGCACGCTACTTCTCTGACAACATCCAAGTGGGAATGGTAGGCATTAACGTGCCGTTACCGGTGCCGGTTGCATACCACAGCTTTGGTGGTTGGAAGCGTTCATTGTTTGGTGACCTACACGCATACGGCCCAGACGGCGTACGTTTTTACACCAAGCGTAAAACCATTACACAGCGCTGGCCTTCAAGCGGTGTACGTGAAGGCATTTCAATGTCATTCCCTAGCTAAAAGCTAGCTGATTCGCATATGCTTCTAATTTTAGCGTTAGCAGTAATGTGATTTAAAAAACGCCACTCTGAGTGGCGTTTTTTATGCGTGACGGTTTTGTATCTCTTTGCTAAATCTTTTTGTGTGAGGGCACCCTGTGCCCGATTAACTGTGAAAGTAACCATCTAAAATCCGGTGTAAAAGCCGAGCATAGTGATACAGAACGCCGAATATCCCATGGAACCTAATACCTGTAAAAAGCGTCACGGGACCGCATAATATAATACGCCGTCACGTGACGATTTTTACAGAAATGGCACATTCATCTTGCAAAAACGGGCAAAACCATCCAAAAATAAACTGGAATAAAAAGAAAGGCTTACATAGGTACAAATGTTTTGTGAGGACGTAAAAAACGGCAGGGCATATTTGCCAAAACACACTGTGTGCTGCATGATAGCTGGCATATAAAGATTAACCGGGCAAACACGCCCTGATAACACGTCACGTGACGGCATATTATGTTATTTGATTACGTGCCATAGAATAAACTGTTAGGCTTTCAATTATCAAAGGAGTGTAATATGAATAAAGTAATAATACTTGCATTATCACTATTTTCTGTGTGTGCTAATTCCCAAGAGCAAACTATTTTTGGAGATATGGGATCATTTAAGATTGCAGACAATATTAAGTGGATCAATGAAACTCCTGAACGGCCGGAGGATCTTGTAGGTAAGATTTATTTGGTAGCTAAAGATAAATCTAGTACTGAATATTTTGTACCAATCAACGTCCCTTTTGTTAACGAAGACAAACCATCAATAAAGAAGTCAATCATTATAAAGTCAAATAAGGATGGGAAGGTAGGTTTTCTTGAGTATTTTTCAGTTAGCGGGAAAAAGAATAGCGTTTATGAATTTCAAGTAGTTAATGATGAGGTTTGGTCTGCAAATCAAAAAAGCCCACAATATCTAAAAGCTGTTTCGGAGTTTAGGAACAATTCTTTAGTAAGTCCTATTTTTTCATCAAAGGATATATCTGAAATATTTATGGTTACCGGCGTATTCAAGAGAAAGATATGGTACCGAGAGTTCACAGAAACGAAAAAATCTGGTGGTATATCTTATTTTTTAAAGCTAGATGGAAATGATTACTATAGTTCTGCAAATTATGAAGAAAAAGTTAAGTATGGAATTCAGCTGAAACCTATTCACTCGGCAAAATTCAAGCTACCATCAGTTGTATTCAGCGTTGATCAAGTAGAGAAATTATCTGATAAAATTATCGTCAAATCTGATGTATTGAAGGGTGTCACAAAAGCTGTTTCAGCATCAGTAATGGAACAGAGACTGTAGCCTAACAATTCAAGGCTGTCGGGCGCTGCGCGCCGCAGCTTGAGGCGTTATGCAGAAAGGATTCCAATGAATATTGAATTAAGCAATACGGTAAATGAAGTTGTAAAATTTACTAACCAGCATCAAATTAATGCAGTTTTTCAGATTAACACAGTTGATGATCTTACTGCTGGGCATCCCTATCAGGATTCATTGTGGGCAAAGTTTGAAAGTAAAGCTGGAGTTTATATTTTAATGCGAGCTGAAGGCCAAGGCGTACACTATATTGGAATGAGCGAAAAAGGAATTGGTGGGCGATTGTATGGATGGCTTTTTAAACCAAACAAAGTTAATGATGCTGTTAAATCTTCGGATATTGTATTAACTATAACACTTGAAGAGCAGTCTTATATGGCCCCTGCATTAGAATCTTATTTGATTTCAAAATTAGAAACTAATCTAAACGTGATGAAAATTGCATAACAAGGCGCTCAAGCTATGGACGCAATAAATTGCGCCGCTTAGCTTGGCGTTATGCTCATTTAGAAATGTCAGAGATAAGGAAGTAAATTGAAAGCACGGATATATATCTTAGGTTACTACGCAGTACTCTTTTTAATCTTTGGTGTGGCTGGTCTAATTGCTCCAGAAACCATCGCAAGTTTAGTTCATTACGATTTTCAAAGTTCAATAGCGCAAATGGAGTTCATGGCTACATACGGCGGGCTATTCATTGGCCTTGGTGCGTTCATGTTCTACTGTATTAAATCAAATGTTCAACTGGGCTTAGTCTGCGTGCTCCTTACCATGGGGGCAATGTTGCTAGCACGAACTGTTGGCTTCTTTTCGTTTGGCCAGGCCAACACTATTCAATATATTTATTTGGCTGGTGAACTATTTACAGTTTTACTTGTTGGTTTTATCTTGCTCAAAACTAACAGCCATGTACAACAAGCATAACCAAGCTATCAAAGATCGCCCAACAAGTTGGGCTGGACAGCCAATGCTGCGCATTGTCTGCCCTTTATAGCGGCGTTATGTGAAATGAATGAGAGATTGATTTGATGGACTGGAAAATTTTCTTAACAATTTTTGTGTCTGTTTTTATAGCAGAGCTTGGAGATAAAACTCAGTTGGCAACAATGCTTTTCGCGGCAGATAAAGAGGTCAGTAAATACACGGTCTTTTTTGCAGCATCAGCAGCATTAATTGTTGCTTCTGCCATTGGTGTCTTGGCAGGGAGTTTGATGTCAGAATATATAAATGAAAAATACCTTCATTACATTGCAGGTGTTGGCTTTATCGCTATTGGCGCGTTTACTTTATACAATGCCTAATACACATATCAAGTGCCATTAGAAATACAAGTAAGCTTGCTGGACTTTCGTCGCTTCGCTCCTCGAGCGGTGTGACAGGCGTTAATAGTCAACCCACGCACCTAAAAACTAGATTCCTAAAAAAAACTAATCGTCACCCAGCAAACACCAACAGAGACCTTAAATGAAAAACATATTTGATCACCTACAAAGCCTTT
The DNA here is from genome assembly GCA_913054055.1 of uncultured Thalassolituus sp. GTDB lineage: Bacteria > Pseudomonadota > Gammaproteobacteria > Pseudomonadales > Oceanobacteraceae > Bermanella. Next base: position 1,651 of record CAJXIT010000229.1, on the reverse strand, counting down.
CAACAGGAGAGCTTGTATTGGTGTTGTTTGCCATAACCAATCTGGTGTACGGCACTATACTAGCTTATTCAATTCCCCTTGTTTTAAGTTTTTCACCTGATGCTATTTTATTTGATATGTCGCCAGCCGGTTATAGCTTTGTTCAGGCCATGGAATTATTGCAAGCGTTGGGGTCGGATGGCCGACATGCGTATCTTACGGTGCAGTTGCCCATAGATTTTGTTTATCCGGGTTTGTTTGCGGTGTCGTATGCAATTTTACTGATATGGGTATTTAAAAAGGTGTGTGCTCAAGATTCTAACCTGTATTGGTTGACATGTGTGCCAGTACTGGCGGGCCTGTTCGATTATTTAGAAAATGTGAGCATCATTATGATGATCAATCGGTTTCCTGAGTTATCTGAAGGTTTGGTATCGTTGGCCAGTGGTTTTACCATTGTCAAAAGTGTATTGACCACATTGTTGTTTGTGATTTTAATTTCTGCTTTGATTGCTTGGGCGGTTAGTTCTGTTAGAAAGCGTTAGAAAACGTTAGAAAGGTTTTGGGTAGCAGATGATGGCATCATCTACCCAAATTTCATTGAGTCATAAAGTTTAAAAAGCTTAATTAACCTTGTTTTAGGTCTGCAGCTACTTCCCCTTCATCTTCTTCCTTTTTATCTTCTTTTATGCGGGCTCACTCAACCCCAAATGCTCCGCATGAAACTTCAAGTGCTGTTCAATAAAACTGGATATAAAATAGTAGCTATGGTCATAGCCTAGTTCCATATTTAGTATTAACGGGTAATCACTTTCGATTGCGGCTTGTTTTAAACTTTCAGGTTTCAGTTGTTCTTCTAAAAAGTGATCGGCTGTGCCTTGATCGACTAAGCTGGGTACTTGTTGATTTTTTTCTTTGGCGTTGGCCATTAATACGCTGGTGTCATAATGCTGCCAGTTTGTTTGATCATCACCCAAGTAAGCATTAAACGCTTTTTGGCCCCAAGGGCAGTTGATAGGGTTGCTGATGGGGCTAAACGCTGAGGCAGAAACATAACGCTGCGGATTTTTTAAACTGATCATTAGCGCGCCGTGGCCACCCATTGAATGGCCACTGATGGCACGCTGATTGGATACGTTAAAATTGCTTTCGATTAATTGCGGTAATTCATTCACCACATAATCGTACATGTGATAATGATCGGCCCAAGGTTGTTGTGTGGCGTTTACATAAAAGCCTGCACCTAACCCTAAATCATACGAACCTTCAGGGTCATCGGCCACACCTTCGCCACGTGGACTGGTATCCGGTGCCACTATGGCGATGCCCATTTTTGCGGCCATGCGTAAGGCTCCGGCTTTTTGCATAAAGTTTTCATCGGTGCAGGTGAGACCTGATAGCCAATATAAAACCGGGACTTTTGAAGTTTCGGTTTCAGCATTACTTAACGCTTGCGGCGGTAAATAAATGGCAAAGCGCATGTCACAATTCAGCGCATTGGAACAATGGCTGAATTGCTTTTGCTCGCCAGCAAATGCACGTTGGCTGGCTACTTGTGTCAGCTGGTTTTTATGGTTTGAGTCGCTCATCTTTGTATGACCTATTTATTAAAATGTACAACAGAGCGAATGCTTTCGCCTTTGTGCATTTAATCAAATGCGTCGTTAATGCC
>CAJXIT010000228.1 GCA_913054055.1 uncultured Thalassolituus sp. | reverse complement strand
AAACCTTAAGATAGGATTCCTTAGACTGGGTGCAATGATTTGTAGTACACGTTAAACGGGGTCGCTTTATAAAAGCATGGCTCTTTTAGAAGAGCAGCCAATAAAGAAGGATTAAATAATGACAGCAACTCTTATTAAAAAAATAGTATTCATTGTAATCAGTGTTCATTTATTAAGTGCATGCAGCTCATTGGGAGTGAAACCTTGGGAGCGAGATATTTTAGCCCGTGAAGACATGGCTTTAGAAAGTGCTGCCATGGACAGTGCGTTTGATGATCATATTTATTTTAGTAAAGAAGCCAGTTCTGGTGGAAAGGGTTTTGGTGGTGGAGGATGCGGCTGTAATTAGCAGGAAGAAAAATACTGCATTTATATGATGATTACAGAAGATTGAGAATGAATATGAATAAACAGCATAAGAACATACGTCAGAATTTAAAAAGTGCAACAGGTGCTTTATTGGGGACTGCAACGGCTATCATACCAATTGCATCGGCACAGGCAGATGATGCATCGAATGACTGGAAAACAGATGTTGCCGTTTTAGTGTATTCAGAAACCGATCGAGTGAGTGCATTTGAACCCGCCATATCCACTAAAAAAACCTTTGATGATGAAAGTGTGCTTGGGTTTAAATTCGTATTTGATGCATTAACAGGGGCGTCAGCCAGTGGCGCAGCTCCAGCCGATTCTGTGCAAACATTCACACGGCCAAGTGGCTCTGGTTCCTATGAGACAGGCGCAAATGAAACCCCATTAGACGATACGTTTCGCGATACCCGTGTAAATTTCAGTGCCAGTTATGAAGCGCCCATTGAACGATTAAATAAAATGCTATACGGCGCAAGCTTTTCTAAGGAATATGATTTTTTATCGTTAAGTGGCAGTGCCACATATTTTCAAGATTTGAATCAGAGAAACACCACATTAAGTGCAGGTGTGGCGCTTGAATATAATGTAATCACCCCAGTGGGTGGCAAGCCAATAGCGTTATCAGAAATGCAGGCGAGTTCTGAAGCTCAATTGCGTGGTGAAGCGAATGATACCCGTATCATGGGAGAGATATTACTGGGTGTCACACAAATTATTGATCGAAATACCTTAATGCAGTTCAACTATGGCTTTGCATTAAGTGATGGCTATCATAACGACGCTTATAAAATCACATCGGTATTAACCAGTGCCGGGGATCTGATTCCTGCCAATGGCTTGAACGGTACTTATGTGTATGAGAGTCGCCCAGAAACCCGAACTAAACACAGTGTATATGGAAAAGTGAAGCGCTATTTGAGCGGAGACGTGGCTGACATTTCCTATCGCTACATGTGGGATGACTGGGAGGTAAAATCCAGTACAGTGGATGTTCATTACCGTAAAAATTTCAGTAAGGGCTGGTATCTTGAGCCACATATCCGCTATTACACACAAGAGGCTGCCGAGTTTTATCGCGACAGCATAACGGATACGCAAGCAGCTGCATTGCAAGCATCCAAGGGTAATTTAACCTCGGATTATCGCTTGGGAGATATGACAGCCACCACGTTAGGTGTGAAGTTAGGTTTCTTAACGCCTAATGGGAATAAAAACAGTGTGCGATTAGAGATATATACACAAGAACCGGATTTGAATGAAAAGGTTGAGGCGGTTATTCTTCAATATAATTATTCGTTTTAATTAGCTGGGCGTCATGACACAGAATTTAACAATAGAAAAACAAGAAAACGGCTTCATTGGCCGTTTTTCTGTTATGGCGAGCCCCTGTGAAATATTAATTGATGTTGATACTGAGCAAGCCTCAGATTATTCAGAAAAGCAGTTAGAAGCAACAATTCGAGCGGTGTATGAAGAAGCGAAGCGTATCGAACAGAAATTTAGCCGTTACGTAAAAGGCAATGTTGTTGATCAAATGAATAACAGTGATGGAACGCCCCTAGTATTAGATGATGAAACATCAAGACTCATGGACTTTGCCTTTCAGTGTTACCAATTAAGCGATGGTTTGTTTGATATTTCATCAGGCGTGTTAAGAAAAGTTTGGACGTTCGATGGCAGTGATCAAGTGCCAAGCAAGCAAAGCATTCAACCCATACTAAAGAATATCGGTTTAAACAAATTGCACTGGCATTCGCCACACCTAAAGATGCCTGCGGATATGGAGTTGGACTTTGGTGGTATCGGAAAAGAGTATGCAGTGGATTGTTGTTTGAAGCTGGCCACTGAAACAATACCATTGCCCATACTGATTAATTTTGGCGGGGATTTAGCATGCAATGGGCCCAGGAAAAATAACACCCCTTGGCAGGTAGGGATCGAATCCGTAGGCGGGGGTGCACCAGCAGCCATTCGTTTACCCCATGGGGCGTTGGCCACCAGTGGGGATGCTCGCCGTTACTTGATGAAAGATGGCGTGAGATACAGCCATATATTAAACCCACTGACGGGTAGCAGTGTGCTGGGTGCCCCAAGGTCAATTACCATCGCGGCCCCAACTTGTATTGAGGCTGGCTTGATGTCCACCATGGCCATGCTGAAAGGTCATGACGCTGCTGAATTTTTAAATCATCAAGATATTCCTCACTGGATTCAAGATTAATGCGTTTATTACTGTTAGAAGATGATCAGCAACTAGCAAAAGGATTGTTGCAAGCAATGGTCAGACAAAGCTATGCAGTGGATCATTTTGACTCTGTAAAAGAAGGTTTAGCCGCTATCGAGTATGAACATTACGATCTTGTAATTTTAGACCTAGGCTTGAGTGATGGCAGTGGCTTAGATTTTTTAAAAATATATAGAAACAAACAAACAGAACCCGTCATTATATTAACGGCGCGAGACACCATAGAGGAGAAAATTCAAGGATTGGATTTAGGCGCGGATGACTACTTGCCTAAGCCTTTTGATGTAAATGAATTACAAGCAAGGATTCGCGCATTATTGCGCCGCAGCTCTGGTCGAGCCAGTAATCAAATAGTTTATGGCGATCTAGAGGTTGATCAAAAAGCGCGAGCAGTAAGTTATAAAGGGCAATCTATCAGTTTATCTCGGCGAGAATACAATTTACTAGAAGCGCTTTTAAGCAATCAAGGGAAAGTCATGTCTAGGGCAAATTTAGAACAAACTTTATATAGCTGGGACGAAGAGATCGAAAGCAATGCCCTTGAAGTACATATACATAATCTGCGTAAAAAAATATCCAGTAAATTGATAAAAACAGTGCGTGGCGTGGGTTATATGGTGGCAGAAGAATGAAGCCAATAAAACATCTATCCATTACAGGTTTACTGTTAGTTGGTATTTTATCTATAACGATATTGTACATTCTTGCTGTTTATAGCCTAAGTCAGCGACAGGCAATTCATGAAATTGAAGAGCTATTTGATGCTCAACTGGCTCATAGTTCTAATATCTTATTTAATTTATTAGGAGAGAGTGTTTCCACCATTGATCAAAGCAGTAAGCACTTACCGATTATCTATCATGGTTTAGAGAGTGCGTTGAAACATGCAGGTAGTCAGCAAGGAGGTGAAGATAGTTTGAATGCCTTGTTCTATCAAAAGAAAGTGGCTTATCAAATATTTAATGCTGAAGGAAAGTTATTAGTTAAATCAAGTAGTGCTGCAGATACTCCTTTTGCACAACGTCAAATTGGCTTTAGTCGAGTGGAGCATCAAGAGGAAGTGTGGCGAGTTTTCACAATGTATGACCAAGATCGAAATTTTTGGCTACATGTAGGCGAAAGTGAATACATACGTGACGATTTAGCAGAGGATATTGCAGAAAGTACTTTACTTCCAAGTGTGTTGTTTTTGCCTATTTTATTACTTTTAATGGTAGTGATAATCCGATTATCAACTCAACCACTTAAAACATTGGCAATGCAGTTGTCTCAGCGAGATCCAAAAAACTTATCCTCAATCAATATTCACTCGTCACCGAAAGAAATAACACCTGTAGTCGAGGCCTTGAACCGTTTATTTGTGCGCTTACAAGATGCTATTAAACGTGAGCAAAGATTAACAGCGGATGCCGCACACGAACTGCGAACCCCATTGTCTGTGGTGATGATTCATGCGCAAAATGCTTTGAGTGCGAAAAGTGAAATCGAGCGAGATGCAGCGCTAACAGAATTAGAACAGGGGATTTCGCGCATAAGTCGTCTTTTGGAACAACTTTTAACGCTTTCAAAAATAAACCCTGAAGCGATACCGCTTTCTTATTTAAATATGATCGACTTAGTACAAGGTGTGCTGGCTGAAATGGCCCCCAAGATTTATGAAGCAGAGCAAGAGATAGAGTTTAAATTTGATGAGGCACTTACAGGCATACAGGTATATGGAAGTGAGTTTTTATTGGAGATATTACTGCGAAATTTAGTGGATAATGCAAGTCGCTATAGCCCGAAAGGAGGGTTGATATCAGTGTCGATCATTAAGACTCAACAGAGTGTCGAATTATGTGTTGATGATTCTGGGGTTGGAGTAAATGAAGATGACTATCATAAGCTTACTGAACGTTTTTACCGACAGCAACAAAATCAGAGTTCTGGTGCAGGTTTGGGTCTATCGCTCGTAAAAGCAATTGCTGATTTTCATGGTGCAGATATTGAATTCAGTAAAAGCCAATCGTTAGGGCTCAGGGTTAAGGTTAAATTTAAAGAGTAATGTTCTCTGGAAACGATTAAATCAAACTCACATGATATTACTTTATCCCTTTATAATGGAAATAATAATAGGTTTTAGTCGAAAGATATCTAACTAAAAAATTGTTTAGAGTCTTTAATTTCTAAAACCTTTAAAATCAAGACATCCCCCTTATTGCCTGTCTAAACTCAATAGTGAAAGTCCTCACAAGGGACGCCGTCACAGACGATATTGCATTTTGCCTGCAAACGACCTCACAAAGGGAGATAGGCTTATGTTTACTGATATGCGCTCGCATGATGTGCAGGAACTGCACTTTTTCAATGACGGTGATTTTCACGCCGTAATCGCTTTACATAATCTAAAACTTGGACCTGCTTTAGGCGGTTGTCGATTCATCGAATACGATTCTGATGCAGATGCTATAACGGATGCCATGCGTTTAGCAAAAGGCATGTCTTATAAGGCGGCCCTTGCCCGTGTGCCTCAAGGTGGCGGCAAAGCGGTGATTATGAAACCCAAAGGGGTATTTAATCGCGACAGTATTTTCAAAAAGTTTGGTCAAGCTGTGCAGTCTTTAGATGGCCGCTATATAACCGCTATGGACAGTGGAACCACGGTTGATGATATGGATATTATTCGCAGCCAGTCTTTATATGTCAGCAGCGCCAGTCACATAGGTGACCCTTCTCCGACTACGGCAAAAGGGGTGGCTTTAGGTGTGGTTGCGGCTGTTCAATTTAAGTTAAACAAAAAAATCACAGGTTTAACCGTGGCCATTCAAGGCTTGGGTAATGTGGGTTTCGCCTTGGCCGAATATTTATACAAAGCAGGTGCAAAACTCATTGTATGCGATGTGGATTCTGAAAAAACGAAAGCCGCTGAGCATGCGTTTCATGCCAAAGTCGTTCCGGTGTCAGACATTTATGATCAAGATTGCCATGTGTTCAGTCCGTGCGGATTAGGTGGTGTCATTAACGAACAAACGATTCAGAGATTAAAATGCAGCATCATTGCAGGTTGCGCCAATAATCAATTAAGTGAAGAGCGTATTGGGGAATTACTTCATCAACAAAACATCCTATACGCCCCTGATTATGTCATTAACAGCGGAGGCTTAATCTTTGCGTCTTCCCGTTTTAGAAATTTGAAGCAAGCATACATTGATCATGAAGTGGTGCGTTTACGGGATACGTTAAATCAGATTTTTATCTTGTCGCATCAAAAAGATAAGCCCTGCAATGTGATTGCAAATGAAATGGCCGAGCACATTTTATATGAAGGCGGTCACTCAATGATCTTGGAGGCGGTATGAAAACCTCTCATAACCCACAGCATCATGATGCTCATAAAACTATCGAAGCAGGGCATTCACCCCTTATGCAG
>CAJXIT010000227.1 GCA_913054055.1 uncultured Thalassolituus sp. | reverse complement strand
CTGGCTATCTTCTCCTTGAATTTGATATTGAATGGTCATTAGATCAAAGCCAGCATTATTTGGATTCGTTGATTCAATTTCCCACCAGGTTCTAAAGTTTAAAGATAAGGGGGCCGTTTCAGCGCTTAAATCAATAGCAGGGGATTCTATGGCAGCAGAATGATAACCATTGGATGTGCCACCGTCTGTAGGCAAATCATTTTCTTCTAGTTCCTCAAGGGGTAGTTCATCTAGGGCGCTGTATTCATCCTCACTCACCTGTCCTAAAAAGTTCCCTTGAGTCAGTCCGCCTGATGCTGCTTCTCCATACCAGCAAGCCTGGCCTGAAACGGGATCAGGAATATAACCTTCACTATTGTCATTAGGAGCCAATAAAACTAAGCCGTACTCAAAAGCATTATTAAGGATGTTTAAGCCTGCTTGGTGTTGATGCCAAAGATCCATTTCTAAGCTTACTGATTCGCCAAGTGAGGCTTCAGTTGTATAGCTAACCCAGTTACCACAGGTGGCCTCGCTGCCCACTTGATCAAACCCTTCGGAATAAATATTGCCAGAAGAATCTTTTGCAACTAGTTGGATACTTAAACCTGTTATAGAGGCCACATCAACTGCGTTGATATTGTTTTCGGTAGTGGAGTTGTAACCTTCTTTAAAAATGCGCAGTGATGCGCTTTTTAATGCTTCAAGGTTGCCTGCACCCACATTGATAATAAGAATGAAGTTACCTTCGGAGTCGGTGATCGTGGTGGCTATGGCGCCATTGGTACTTGCGCCACCTGACAGTTCAACTTGGGCTTGCTCAATGGGGCCTTCATCGTCATGAATGACACCAGAAATGGAAAAGAATACGCCATTCTCGCTGGCATCAATTGCAATAGGTTCACCCAGGTCATTTTCTATCATTATGATAGGTGCAGCCACTGTGGTTTCTGCTTGAGAATTTGATGCATTAATGACGATGGTAAAACTAATTTCAGTTTCACCTAGGCTAAGTGTGATGACATAAGTACCAGGGGCAAGGTTATCTACATTGAGTTGCCCCTCTGAATCTGTACTAAGAGAGGTGGACTCGGTCAAATCTCTGGGCGTAAATGCTTGAGTGATTGCTTTTGCTTCAGTGGTTACTTGAGTAATGCTGATATCGGCATTGGGAATAGGGTTCCCTTCTATATCGATTAAGTTAAGTGTTTGTATGGTTTTAGATTCTGGGGTGAAATCAGCAGGTGTTTCAGTTGTTGGTAGGTCTTCATCTTTTGGGTTCTGGTCTCCACCTAGCTCTGTTTCGCTGCCGCAAGCAGTGAGCAGCATTGCTGTGAAGGCAGTGATTAGAAGGTTTTTCATAACTATTCCTTGTTTGTAAAAAAAATCCTAGCCAATTGTATACATTTTTATTTATGCCAAGGTGCTTACCTTTTTTTCTTGTAATGAATTAATGCTTTTTTACTGGATGTGAAATACAGCATAAAAGGTTTAAACTGCCGGTATGCTCAATAAAGAATTCTACCGCCGTGGCCCTAACCACCAGTCTACTCAAGCCGCTGATTTTTTAGCCATTCGCAAGCGCTTTCAGTTTCGCTCGGTTGAAATTGGTAAGTGGGTGAAAGAGGCTGAAAAGCAAAAAGCGGCCCCGCTATTTTATGATGCGCTATGTGATTTGATGATCATTTTAGGGGGCAACGAAAACCTGATTTCATTGCGCGGCACCCTGGCATTGCAATACGGTTGTGGTGGCCAGCGCGGTGTGTCGGCCCATTATGATCCGCAAACCCGCAGTTTTGCCTTAGCCAAAAATGCAGGGCCAGGCAGCATTGCCCATGAATGGTTTCATGCATTTGATCACTATATTTCTGCCAAAGCTTTTGAGGATGTCAGTCGGCACCAGTTTGCCTCCAAGGCTTGGTTGGATAATGCTGATGAAGTAGAGCACCCGTTAAATCAGATGTTAATGAATTGTTATCAAACCATTATTCTGAATGAAGCGAGTGACGAGCCTAATGAGTATTTTGAGAAAGCCGTATTAACAGACTCGGCCTTGGATACCGATTATTACAGTCGCCCAGAAGAGTTATGCGCCCGTGCGTTTGAGGCCTTTGTGCAAGATGCCAATATTAAAAATAACTTTTTAGTCAAAGGCACCAAAGCATCCGATGAAGCTAAGATTGGTTTGTATCCGCAAGGCAGGCACAGGCAAAGAATCAATCAAGCTTTTCAGCAATACTTCTCTGCTTTAGGGGCTTCGTTAAAGCGGTTAGATGCGAAACAGGGGTTAGACCGTGCTGAATAAACCGGATGATTTTATTGCCCCGATTTGTCATGCACAGGTTGAAATACTGTACCAAGATGACGCCATTTTGGTGATCAATAAACCCAGTGGTTTATTGAGTTTGTCGGGCAAAAATCCATTGAATCAAGATTCGGTGCATTTTCGATTAGTGCAAGACTTTCCTAATGCATTAATGGTGCATAGGCTGGACTTTGGCACCTCGGGATTAATGCTGGTGGCGTTATCAAAACCCATCGTAAAACACTTAAATACCCAGTTTTCAAATCGAACGGTGAAAAAAGTGTATCAAGCGGTGCTGGATGGTGTGCTTAAAAACGATAATGGCCTCATCGATTGTGCCATTGCAAAAGGCGAGTTTCCTTTGCAAAAGATTTGTGAAAACACAGGTAAAGTCGCTCAATCTGAATATGTGGTGCTTAAGCGATTGTGTGATCGTACCCATGTACAATTCACCCCGCTTACTGGGCGCACCCATCAGTTAAGAATTCACAGCGCGGCCATTGGGCACCCCATGATTGGCTGTGACTTGTATGGCACGCAGGCAAGCTTGGCTAAATCCACTCGCTTAATGTTGCACGCCAGTGAGCTGGCATTTGATCACCCGCTGAGCGGTGAGCGAATGCATTTTTCTCACCCAAGTTTATTTTAGTGATAAACGTAACCGTCTTTTTCCATGTGCTGTTTGGCGGTTTCAATGTTGAGCTGTTCAATGGGATAGGCTAGGTAGTAGGGCAGGTCAATTTTCGTGTCATGCAGCTTGATCATGTTCCCTTCGATTAAGCGTTCAATCACTGAGCAAATGGTTTCTTCTAGGTTGTCTGGGGCGGATGCATAGCGGCTGCTCAAATATTCAATCAGTTCTTTAATGGTATGCACGCCATCGGCAAGGGATATTACCACGCCAAACCATTCTTCCAGTTCAGAGGTTTGGCTGGGGTTGTAAATATCCGCAAGGGCAACTTTTCCATTTTCTCGGGTGAAAGCAACGCAACGATAAAAGAATTGAGACGTGTTCATGAATCTTACCTATATACAGTATCTGCAAGTAGACTATCGCTAAACGCTTACTAGGCGTATTCCCCTTTGTTGTTAGTTGGCACCTATAAATAGGTAGAAGCAGGAAGTTGCTAGCAGCAGGAAACCACCTAGTATCTTGGGTCTGACTCCGATATGATTCTTTCCCAAATTACTATTAATAATCTCCGTAAAAACAGGCAGTTAATGGCGTAAATCGTATATTAATTGATCATTGTTTGGGATAAAGATCGAATACATGAGTTATCAGGTACTGGCCCGTAAGTGGCGCCCTCAGTTTTTCAAGGATATGGTTGGCCAAGAGCACGTGATGCGTGCTTTGATCAATGCCCTTGATAATCAACGCCTGCACCATGCGTATTTGTTCACCGGCACCCGCGGTGTGGGTAAAACCACCATTGCTCGTATTTTGGCAAAATGCTTAAACTGCGAACAAGGCATCAGTTCAGAACCGTGCGGTACTTGCGCCAGCTGTGTCGAAATCAGTGAAGGTCGCTTTGTTGACTTAATTGAAGTGGATGCGGCATCCCGAACCAAGGTAGAAGATACCCGAGAAATTTTAGACAACGTGCAATACGCCCCATCTCGTGGTCGCTACAAGGTGTACCTAATCGATGAGGTGCACATGCTGTCTAATTCCAGTTTTAACGCCTTGCTTAAAACCTTGGAAGAACCCCCAGAGCATGTGAAGTTTTTACTGGCCACCACTGATCCGCAAAAATTACCGGCCACCATTTTAAGCCGTTGTTTGCAGTTCAGCCTTAAAAATATGACCCCTGAGCGCATTGTGGGATATTTGCAGCACATCCTTGCTGAAGAAAGCATTCCTGCCGAAGATCCGGGTTTATGGCTATTAGGCCGTGCCGCCGAAGGCAGTATGCGTGATGCATTAAGCTTAACCGATCAAGCCATTAGTTTTGGCGACGGCCAAATCAAAGAAATGGAAGTGGCCACCATGTTGGGCACAGTAGACCGTGGCCGCGTATTCCAATTGGCCATTGCGTTGGCCGAAGCCAATGCCGCCGATGCCATGGCCCTTGTGGCACAAATGGCAGAACATGCCGTGGACTTTAATAATTTATTAGCCGATTTAATCGGTTTGATTCATCGCATCGCCATTGCCCAAGCGGTACCGGATGCGGTGGACAATAGCCAAGGGGACAAAGAACAAGTGATGGCTTTGGCGCAAGCCATGAGCCCATCTATGGTTCAGCTTATTTACCAAGTGGCCTTAACCGGTAAGCGTGATCTGCCCATTGCCCCTGATCCAAGAGCCGGCATGGAAATGACCTTGCTGCGCATGCTGAACTTTGCCCCTGTTGGCCAGCAAGCTGAGGCGGGATCGCCCCCTTCTGGCATAGGAGTGCCCCCAGCAAAAAAGCCTGATCTGGCGCACCTTAAGCGCCAGATTGTGAACTCTGTTGCTGAGAGTTCGCAAGCCACTGCATTGGAAAACCCCCAACCGGTTGCCGCTACACCTACTAAGCCTGTTGAAGACATTGAACAAGTTCAAGCACCGGCTACCGACGATACGTCACACTCCAGTCAGCCTGACGTGGCAGAACCTGCTTTATCAGAAACCCATGCGGATGAGCCACCGTTTGATATGGATGCCCCTGCGTTTCATCCGCAAGGGCCATCAACTGCAGATATATCTGCCCCTGTTGAAGAACCTCAGGTGCAAACACAAGCAGCCCCAGTTACGCCGACACAGCCTGAGCCGATTGTGACCGCGCAGCCAGATCCCGTGGTGAGCAATCAGCCTGCCCCTACAGTGGCAACTCAGCCAGAGGCCTCGGTCTCCGAAGCACCTGCTCCACAACAAGCGTTGCCAACCAGTGAGCCACAAGCCCAAACTGTGGCACAAGCACCTATTACACAGGCTCCAGAAACTGAGGCACCGGTCGAAATTGACATGGCATTAAGCCCAGCCAGCTGGGCATTGATCTTTGACTACCTGCCTGTAGAGGGCATGTTGCGTAACCTAATTGCCAATAGCTGTTTAATAGAAATGAATGGCAATGAGTTGCTGTTCCATGGGGATTCTGGGCACATGAGGCTGTTCAGTGCCACACACCAGCAGCGCTTTAACGAAGTATTGAACCAAACTTTAAAGGCCGATTACACCTTAAAGGTGATCGATGGGCCGCTATTGCATGAAACGCCCGCACAACGGGCACAGCGCCTAATGGCTGAAAAGCAGCAGGCAGCGGTTGAAAGCATCGAAAATGACCCAAATGTAATGGCCATAAGACAAGCGTTTAATGCACAGGTTATAATGGAATCCATTACGCCTCTGCATTAAAAACAGAGCAAACCCTAATCAATGTCTGATATTCAGGCTTAAAACGAATCATTTAACGAACCTAGGAGACAAAATGATGAAAGGCGGCATGGGCAACATCATGAAACAAGCCCAAAAGATGCAAGAAAAAATGCAAAAGGTTCAAGAAGAGCTAGCCAACGCTGAAACCACAGGTGAAGCGGGCGCAGGTCTTGTTAAAATCGTCATGACGGGTCGTCACGACGTGAAAAGCGTTGCATTAGATGACAGCCTAATGGAAGAAGACAAAGAGATCATCGAAGATCTAGTAGCAGCAGCGGTTAACGATGCGGTGCGTAAGATCGAAGAAGCGTCTTCTGAAAAAATGGGCGCCATGACTCAAGGCATGGGCCTACCAGGCGGTATGAAGCTACCTTTCTAAGGAATGGCTTTT
>CAJXIT010000226.1 GCA_913054055.1 uncultured Thalassolituus sp. | reverse complement strand
CCATATTGGCTATGGGCTTTTTAAAGAGGCTAGAAAGTTTTTATTATACGTTGCTTTCAATTAAATCTGGAAATGCAATTTTCCAAACTTCAAACCCCCCATCTAGGCTGTATGCATCTTTAAATCCTTGCTCAGCTAAATATTGAGCCGCTCCTTGACTTGAGTTGCCGTGGTAGCAGCAAACAACAATGGCTTGATTATGATCGGCATTGGCAATTAAGTGGGCTACATTATTATTGTCTAATAAAGATGCATTAGAGATGTGGCCGTCGAAGTAACTGTTGGCGTCTCTTACGTCCACAATTGTGATCGGGCCATTATCGATTTTTTCTTTCAGTTGTTGAGGGCTAATGCGTTGAAACATTGGCGATTCTCCCAATAAAAAATTCAGTGTACTTTTTTATGTGTTAAGACATGTATTGTTTATGAAATGCATGGGTGTCTATATTCATTAACGTCATGGGGCCACCCCATACACAGCCAGTGTCTAAGCCAGTGACTTGTGGATGATTAAATAGCCCACCTAAAGCAGCCCAGTGGCCAAACAATAATTGGTTTTTTTTCAATTTATTTTCGTAGTCATACCAAGGTTGAAAGCCTTCTTGTGCGTCTTCAATATTGGCTTTGTTTTCAAATTCTAGCTGACCATTTTGACCGAGAAATCGCATTCGAGTTAGGTAGTTGGTTATGACTCTTAAGCGGTCCATGCCTTTTAGGTCATCACTCCAGCAATCCGGTTCGTTGCCGTACATGGCGCGATAAAATTTGTAATGCTGATCACTTTTTAAGACCTGTTGTACTTCATCGGACAGCGCTTTGGCTTTTTTAACGCTCCACATGGGAGGAATGCCGGCATGACTCATGGCCAGGTTACGGTCTTTATCCCAGTGAACCAAGGGTTGCTTGCGCAGCCATTTTAAAAGTTTGTCAGCATTTTCAGAGGCAGCAATGTGTAATAAATCACTGTCCGCTTTTACTTTCTTTTCACCGTAGGCCACGGCTAATAAGTGCAGGTCGTGATTGCCTAACACCACTTTTAGGCTTTTGCGTATGCTGTATAAAAACTCTAGCGTGCCTAAGCTGTCAGGCCCGCGATTAACAAGATCGCCCACACACCAGAGCTGGTCGATGGATTCATCAAAGTTCACTTTATCTAAAAGCTGCTTTAAAGGGTCTAGACACCCTTGAATATCACCCACTGCAAAGGTTCTTGGGTATGACATATCAGTGAACGCTATGGGTTGAAGCTAGGGTGAATACGGGAATGCTGGCATCAAAGTACTCCCCTTGATCATCAATCATTCTATAGCTGCCTTGCATGGTGCCCACAGTACTTTCCATAACGGTGCCACTTGTGTAAACAAACTCTTCACCCGGAGGGATAGAAGGCTGTTCGCCAATAACGCCGTCTCCTTGCACCTCAGTGGTTTTTAATGTTTCGCCATTGGTGATGATCCAATGGCGGCTTAGCAGCTTAACTGGGTGTTGGCCGTTGTTTTGAATGGTCACCGTGTAGGCGTACACAAAGCGTTTTTCAATGGGCTTTGATTCGGATGACAAGTAATACGGTTCAACCGATACGGTCACTTGGTGGTCAGCCATCTTGTGACTCACTATTCGATTGCATTTTGTTTTCAAATACAAAATCTGCAATGCGCACATATTCTTCTAGGGATAAGCGTTCTGGGCGTAAACCGGCATCAATGCCCAGTTCGGTTAACTGCTCATCAGAAATGGTTTTCTTTAAATTGTTACGCAAGGTTTTACGGCGCATGGTGAAACTTTGACGCACAATATTCTCGAGTGATTTAAAATCTTTAGCAGGGTGAGGCAAAGTGGCGTAAGGGGCTAGACGAACAATGGCGCTGTCAACTTTCGGCGCCGGCTGAAACGCTTCTGGGCCCACATCAAACATGTGCTGCACTTGGCAAAAGTATTGGCACATAATGGATAAGCGGCCATAGTTATTATCTCCAGGGCCGGCGGCCATGCGCATAACCACTTCTTTTTGCAGCATAAAGTGCATGTCTTGCACATTGCCTGCGTAACTTAATAAATGAAATATCAGTGGTGTAGAAATGTTGTAGGGCAGGTTGCCCACAATGCGCAATGGGCGTTCATCGGTTTTTAATGTCATGAAGTCGAATTGCAAGGCATCGGCTTCGTTTACTTTAAAACCTGCATGATTAAAGAATTTTACTTTTAGACCGGGAATTAAATCTCGGTCTAATTCCACCACATTCAAATGCCCTTCGGTGGCATCCAATAAATGTTCGGTAATGGCACCCATGCCCGGGCCAATTTCTACCATGTTGTCACCCACTTTTGGGCGAATGCTTTTCACGATATTACGAATCACATTATCGTCATGCAAAAAGTTTTGGCCAAAGCGTTTTCGGGCTTGGTGCCCTTGGTGTTTGGTTGAATTGGAACTCATACAGCTTGTCCTTGTGTGGCGCTTTCACCAGATTTTCTATTTACATTACTCTTAGCCATACGTTCAGCATAGTCTATGGCTGTGTATAAGCTGCCGCTGTCGGCTTTTCCTGTGCCGGCTAAATCCAGAGCCGTTCCATGGTCTACAGAGGTGCGGATAATAGGCATGCCTAAGGTGATATTGGCGGCTTGGCCAAACCCTTTGTATTTTAGTACAGGTAGGCCTTGGTCGTGGTACATGGCCAATACCGCATCCCCTTGCTGCAATACCTTATCGGTAAATAAGGTATCGGCGGGCAGTGGGCCGGTGAGGGTCATGCCCTGTTTACGTAATGCTTCGAGGGTGGGTTCGATCACGTTGATTTCTTCCATGCCCATATGGCCACCTTCCCCTGCGTGTGGGTTTAATCCACACACTAAAATATTTGGGTTAGGCAAACCAAAATACTGCTTTAAATCTTTGTTTAGGATGGTGCTGATTTGAGTGATGCGTTCAGGGGTGATGGCATCGGGTACATCTTTTAATGGTAAGTGAGTGGTCACAAGTGCCACCATCAGGCCTTTGGTGGCCAGCATCATTACCACTCGTTCAGAGTGTGTGTATTCTTCTAAAAATTCCGTATGCCCCGTAAAAGGAATGCCCGCTTCGTTGATCACCCCTTTGTGAACAGGTGCGGTGACCATGGCATCAAATTCCCCATCAAGGCAACCTTGTGCAGCCTGTGACAGGGTTTCTAATATATATGGGCCATTGGCGGGGTTCAGTTCTCCAACGGTTTCAGGTTCTTTTAGGGGAGTGGCTTTTACCCAAATTTCACCGGCTTTGGCAGGAGTGCGGTCGCTAGAAACAAAAGGTTTGATCGTAAGAGGCAAGTCTAAGATCTTTGCTCTGCGCAGCAATAAGTCAGGGTCACATACAGCCACAATCTGGCTGTTATGTGTTTTTTGTGCAAGCTCAACGGTTAGGTCTGGGCCTATGCCCGACGGCTCGCCAACCGTAAGGGCTAGCCTATAGTGCATTTTTTAGTTCCACATAGGCTTCAGTGCGAATTTGGCGTAACCAAATGGGCAGCTCCTCTTCAAAGCGGCGGCTGTATAGCAGCTGGCGAGCTTGATTGCGTTGCAGCTCTTCGCCTAAATCTTTATTACGGTAGTCGGTCACTTGCAAAATGTGCCAGCCAAAGCGAGATTTAAATGGCTTGCTGATTTGGTCTTTTTTACTGGCTTTCATGGTTTTTTCGAATGCAGGCACCATGTCGCCGTCATTGATCCAGTTTAAATCCCCACCGCTTACTTTGCTGCCTGGGTCATCGCTGTATTCTTTGGCTAGCTTGGCAAAGTCTTCACCGGCTTTAAGTTGTTTGTACAATTTATTGATTAAGGTTTTGGCTTCCGCTTCGCTGCGAATTTCATTTTTTTGCACAAGGATGTGGCGAGCACGGGTTTGCTTCACCATTTTGCTGGTGCCGCCGCGCTTGTTGGTGATTTTAATAATATGGAAACCACTGGCACTGCGAATGGGGTTACTGATGCCACCTTTTTTTAGATCCGGCACCACATTAGCAAACAATGATGGTAACTCGCCTTGCTTTCTCCAGCCTAAGTCGCCACCTTTAAGTGCGTTGCGGCCTTCTGAATTTGAAATGGCGGTTTGAGCAAAGTCAGCGCCTTTACGTAATTTTTTTACAAGGCTTTTGGCTTTTTTCTCAGCGGCATTTAATTCTTCACGGCTGGTTTGGCTTGGCACCTGAATTAGGATGTGACCTAAGCGATATTCTTCTTCCGTAGCGCTTTTACCTCGGCTACTTTTCAAAAATGCATCAACATCTTGTTCGCTGATTTGAATCTTGCTGCCCACACGATAACGCTGCACTTCTGACACTAAACGCTCACGACGAATTTGCTCTCGCGCTTGGGCGTAGGGAACACCGTCTTTTTCTAAGGCTTTTTTAAATTTACTTAATGACATGCCATTTTGCTTGGCAATTTTTTGAATGGTTTGGTTCAGCTGTTCGTCACTGATGCGCATACCTGAGCGCTCAGCCAGTTGCAGTTGAATGCTTTCAACAATGAGGCGCTCTAATACTTGGTTACTTAGTATTGCATTAGGTGGCAAGCGCATGCCTTTGCTTTGTTTTTTAACCATTTGCATGCGGTCAGATAGATCGCTTTGCAAAATGATGTCATCGTCAACAATGGCAATGATTTTATCCAATGTTTTGATTTGCCCATGGCTTAAGGTGCTCGCCATTAACACAGTGGCCACTAACAGGGCTTGCCCCAGTTTATTAATAATCATGTATCTGCCTTTGTTCATAACCTAAAATTCTTTCACTTAATATGTCGTCGGTATTGCTACCTAATATGCCCAGGCCTTTAAAGTGCAACTGGAACATAAATTGATAATCTTTGGTGCTGTCGCTGAGCGTGTGTTCTTCATAGGTCACTTGTGCACGCCAGCAACAGTTTTGATACTCAATACCGAGAATGCCTTCAATGTTCAGAAGGTTGTTATCCTCTAATGTTTGTTTGTCGGCATCACTATAAGGGTATATGTCGTGTTTCTTTTGCCCGTAAACGGCCCAGCGATCATTGATGGGTGCAAAAACCGATATACCCACTTGCTTTTGATTAGTGGCTTCAACATGGCTAAAGTTCATATCAAATAAATAATGATCTGGATTTTGATAATTTAATTGTACGCTGGCTTTTTCAACGGGTTCTTCATCACTGCTGGCATGGGGATTAAATTGACCATCGATTTTAAAGCGCCAGTCAGTGGCAAATAGCCATTGAACTTCACCAGCAAGGGAAGAGCTGTTATTGGTGTCGGTTTCTTCTAAGGTGGTGTCACTGGGCGTCAGTTCCACTTGTCGATCATCAAAATAGAATATTTGACCCAGACTAGAACGAAAGACTTCGCTGCCGGTTTCATTAAGAAAGCGACTGGTTAGGCCTAAACTCAGTTGTTGTGTGTCGCCAATGCGATCTAACCCGGTGAAACGATTGGCTTTAAAAATGTTGCCATAGCTGAAACTGGTTTCTGTGGTATCAAATAATGGGATATGGCTTTGATCTTCGTAAGGGGTGTAAGCCAGCATGATTCTTGGTTCGAGTGTTTGTATAAAGTCTTGATTAAATAAGCTTAATTCGCGTTCGAAAAATAACCCCGCATCCAACGAGGCCGTAAATAGATTGCGATTGCTCTCGTCTTCGTATCCATCAGCCACGGCAGTTGCGTCTAAGTTTTGAAAACTATACTGGGTGCTAAACAATTGGATAGAAGGTTTTAAAAAACCATAAGTGCTTTGTAGTGGAAAATTAAAATCTAAGCCAGTATGCAGTCGTTCACCATCCATCTTGTTGTAGCCCGTTAGGGTGTTGTTATCGCGAGTAAAGCGTGTGGCTTGTACATTTAGATTGTAATTAAATGCATTGGGTGTGATGGCACTGATTTTACTTAATTGAACTTGTGGCAATCTGTGGTAGGGCTTAGAAGCATCTGCAATGCTGGCGTCTATTGTTTGATACTGCTCTAAGCGTGTCAGAAAATTCCAAGCGCCATCGTTGTATTCCACCTCGGCGTTTTGTTTTAAGTAGCTAGCG
>CAJXIT010000225.1 GCA_913054055.1 uncultured Thalassolituus sp. | reverse complement strand
GCTTTCTACCCTTTACTGCAGGCTCAATGCATAAATCAAATTATGAATAAAAATGGTCGGTCACTTCACCTCCTTACATGGATCGGAAATGACCTTCTGTCCAACATGAATACATTTAACCCTTCACCGAAACAGATTTTTCGAAAGGGAAATTAGGAATGATGATGAAAAAAATATTACTCTCTAGTGTTATTGCGAGTCTACTTTCAGCACACTCGGTTGCTGCGACAGCTGAAGCTCCAATTACTCTCTATGTCTCCAACGATATTGTGACAATGTCGGACAAAGATTATGGTGCAGCGAATACTATCGCCGTACAAGACGGTAAAATTCTAGATATTGGTGTTAAGTCAGATCTATCCAAAAAATATAAATTAAACCAAGGATTGACTGTCGACACGACATTTGAAAATAGTGTGATTACTCCTGGCTTTGTTGAACCTCATATCCACTTATGGCTGATGGGAATACTACTTGGAACAGAGTTTATTACCCCTGCTGACTGGCAATTGCCTTGGGGAAATGTGGAAGGGGTTATCGGTCATGACAAGTACATGGCAAGGCTTGCAGAGGTAGAATCAAAGAAGCCGAAAGGAGAGCCTTTATTAACATGGGGCTATCACAACTATTTCCATGGTAGCGAAATGAGCCGAGAGTTGCTGAACTCTATATCAACCGAACGCCCTATCCTTGTGTGGCACAGAAGCTTCCATGAATTGTATTTTAACGATGCGGCCCTCGCGATGTTTGGTTGGGATGAGGAGTCTTGGTCTGGCGAAGGACATGCCTATACACAACTTGATTGGGATAAAGGTCATGCCTTCGAAGCTGGTGGAAAAATGCTTCTAGAAGACGTACTGAAGTATTGGGTAGAAAGCGGAATATTTGCCACAGGTATGGAACGCTCAAAAGATTATGTACATTCTGGTGGTATCACTACTGCCATTGACCCCGGTGTCATTGCCACCCCTGAAATGTTCTCTCAAGTTGTCGATATTCTTGAAACAGATGGCTTCCCTATGGATTACTGGTTAATCCCTGCGGGGAACTTTACTTACATGATGGCAAATAACGATCCTAAGCAAGGCAAAGTGATTGCTGAAGGGCAAACTCAGCACCCTTCCTACCAAGGTGAGCAAGTGCAGTGGTTGCCTAAATTCGTAAAGCTATTTTCTGATGGCGCTATGTATAGCCAATTAATGCAGATGAAAGATGATTACACCGATGGTCATAAAGGCGAATGGATGCAAGAACCAACGGATCTTGAAGCGAGCATGCGTCCATATTGGGAAGACGACTACACAATTGTGGTTCACGCGAATGGAGATTTAGGTTTCGACACAGCCGTTAACATTGTTGATAAACTCAATAAAGAAACGCCTAGAACCGATCATAGAACTGGATTCCATCATCTAGGAATTACGGATAAAGATGATATTTCTAAAGCTGTAGAATTAGGAGCAAACTTCAGTGTAAACCCGTATTACACGCATATCCTATCTGAGCTCTATAGCCAAGAAGGGCTTGGTCAAGAGCGAGCAGAAACCATGGCTCGTGGCCGTTCATTTATTGATGCTGGTGGCAAGTTATCACTTCACTCAGACTCACCAATGGCGCCCGCTCAACCATTAGCGATGGTTTGGGCAGCCGTCAATAGGATTGGTTTATCAGGCAAAACCGTTATGGGAGCTGAAGAGAGAATAACCGTTGATGAAGCAATGAGAGCCATCACCATAGACGCAGCTTATACCGCAAGGCTTGAAAATGAAATTGGCACAATTGATATAGGCAAATCTGCAAATTTCACCGTTTTAGATAGCAGCCCTTATAAAGTGAAACCTGAAGATATTAATAAGATTAAGGTGGAGGCTACGATTTACCAGGGAACAATTGCACCTATTGCTACCCATAATGCAGGGCTAGCAATGGATGATGAAACGATGAAAATAGTGAAAGTATTAAACCGAGACCATTCTCATTCAAGTCTGATACCATTCATTAATTCCAAGAGTAACAATAACCACTATGGGCATAGCCATAGCCATGCCCATAATGATATTTGTTCAACAAGCCTTTATCTACAGCAAGTTATGTCTCAAATTAAGTGATATACCGAACTCTATTTAAGCTGTTGTGATAATGATGACTTTGACTTAAATAAGATTGCCAATAAACGATATGAGATCAGAGATAAGATCAACTGACATTCATATCGATTTAAAAGCCACCAACTCAGCACCCAAAGAGTTGGCGGCTTTTCTATATTCTTTGCCAGAAGAATTTACGATATAAAAAATTGCTTAAGGCTGGTCACCACAAACTGCGTTATGATTGCCTACCTTTCCTTTTAATTACGTCTTTATGCCTGCACTTTCTTTTTCAATGATCCCTGTTGGGGTCAGATTCATGCTTCTTTCTGCTTTTGGGTTTGCACTCATGTCGGCGTGTGTAAAGTACATCAGTCAATATGGTATCCCAGTATTTGAGATAGTCGCGGCAAGAGCATTAGTTTCTCTGGTCATTAGCTATTTAGACGTAAAGCGTAAAGGCATTTCACCATGGGGTCACAACAAACCCCTTTTGTTCATTCGCGGAGCGGTAGGCACTGCTGCACTAATGTGTGTGTACTATGCAGTGACCACACTACCTTTAGCTGAAGCCACTATTTTACAATACGTTCATCCAATTTTTACGGCTTTACTCGGCGTACTCTTTCTAAAAGAGCGTATCCAGCAATCCACTATGATTTGCATTGCCTTTTGCTTAGCTGGTCTATTTGTTATGGTCCAATCTAATACAGGCACGGATATGGGAACAGGTGTTGCCAGTGAATTGCCAGTACTGAGCATTGTGATTGCTCTTTGCGGTGCGCTTGGCAGTTCAATCGCTTATGTGATTGTAAGAAAACTCAGCCAAACCGAAGACAGCTCGGTCATTATTTTCTATTTCCCACTGGTTGCATTGCCTATCTCAACATTCCTCATTTGGGATGACTTTGTATGGCCGAGTGTTTTCCTGACCATCATGCTGATTTTAGTAGGGATATTCACCCAAATTGGTCAATATGGTTTAACCAAAGCTATGCAAACACAAGCGGCAGGCAAAGCTTCTGCCTACTCTTATGTACAGATAGTGTTCTCGGCATTGTTGGGCGTTTGGATATTCAATGAAATCCCGTCTGTTTGGACTTACTTAGGCGGTGGGCTTATTGTGACAGGCGCTCTGATCAATGTATTTGGCAAACAAATGTTGACGCCATTTAGATCGAAAAAGCACAGTACTTAGATGATAAGGCTGAGATAAATGACAGCGTCATATAATAAATAAGCCAATAAAAATGGGCAAAGCTTCGATTTAACGACGCTTTGCCCATTTTTCTACAGCATTAATAACTCAGCAATATTATGAATTCAGCAACAATAATAATTCAGCCGCTAATTAAAAATAAGTATAAAAAGCTAGGTTCCAAGCCTATAAGTATTTCTCTATAGGTAACAACTGCAATAGGCTAGATTTGATACGTTCCCATTTGCCTGTATCCGGTTCACTGTCCCAACTTTGTGAGCCTGAATACCAGTGAACCTCACCGTCATTCAAACCTAAACGCCAGCTATTCTCTTCATTCATTGCTTGCTCAATATCCTCTGCAAGATCTGTCGCAACACTTGAGTTTTCAATAATGAGCAGAGATTCCGTATTTAAATACGTTGAACGCAAATTGAAATTAAAAGAACCAATGGCAGCAGTTTTATTATCAAACACTGCAGATTTGGCGTGAAGTCCATAAGGCATAACCGGAGCACATTTTGAGCTATCTTTCGTAGATTCTTCACAAACTTGAGCTTCCGGCTTCAATTCAAAAAGCTGTATCCCATGCTCCAGCATATCCTGGCGTCGAGCCGCATATCCTGAATGGTTAGTCGCTAAATCATTAGATGCCATGGAATTAGTCAGCGCTTTAATCTGCACACCCGATTCAGTTAGGCTTTGCCATTCAGCTAATTGACCATCATCGAAAATTAAATAAGCAGATTCCAACAAAATCTCTCTCTCAGATTGAGCCGATAATTTGCCAAGAAACTGAGCCGTCAATTTGGGCTCACTTGTGTTGTTTTCATCCAAAGGAACGGGCCGATCTGAAATAAAGTGCGCTTCTACCCATGTCATTTCGCTCATTGCCTGCTCCATGAATAGCTTAGATGTCTCATTCCCTTCAGGTAAAGCAGGGTAGTTTTTATATATTGGCGTCGCAATTTCACTGAGCATGAGTGAATCTGATGGCTCCCCGCCTAACAGTTCTACCGGGTAAGACCAACGGCTGTCCCAGTAATTGATAAAACTCTTTTGAATTTCAGATACCACACTACCCATTACGAGTACATCACGATCTCTAAAATTGATGTCTTCAGATAGGTCGAAATATTCGTCACCGATATTACGCCCACCAACAATGGATAAAGCACCATCAACAGTGAAAGACTTATTATGCATTCGGCGATTAAGACGCGAGAAATCACCCAAGACATTAAGCCATTTGGAGACCCCTTTTCGGCTCGGAATTGGGTTGAATACACGGATTTCGACTTGAGGATGGGAATCTAAAGTGACAAGCAAATCTTCGCGTTCATTAAGGTTGATATCATCCAACATAACTCGAACTTTCACACCGCGATCAGCAGCAGCAAGCAATCGGTTTGCTAAGTAATGCCCCGACTCATCTGAGTTCCAGATGTAATATTGAATATCAATGCTATGCTCTGCCGTTTCTATTAGCGCTAACCTCTGCGCTAATGCATCCCAGCCGGTATCTTGTAATAAAACAGCACTTGTTTCTTTGATAGCATTTTGAGGGCGATAGAAATCTGATAATTGAGATAAAGTACTGATCAACTGTTGCTCTTCAGGCTCAACGGTATGGTTCACTTCTTCAGGGAGTGACGCACACCCAGCAAGAACAGCGATTAAGAATACAGTGACACTAATGCGTTGCAGCACGGGCATTTATAGTATTTCCTTTTATTTTGAAAAGCCAATTGTGGCTTATACTCCCATCACTTACAGTAAGAACTTCTAACGAGATAGGAATGACGACATATTAAATAGTACACCAAACCAGTTAACTTCTCTCTTTCTGTATTGTTGTTCCAATATGAGCCTAGACAAAATAACCAGTACAGAAGCCATTAATGTTCATACTTTTGATGCCGGTAGCAACACTATGAAGACACTGAGCGCAATATCGAATTGAATTCTTTCTTTTACCCGTAAAATCAAGATTCTTCCGTGATCTTATAATGGCGTTCTACATTGACCGTCACTTCTCCCCAACGGGATTGCTTCACTCTAGCTTGGTGAGCTCCGAAGGATTCCTTATCAGTGAATTCTTCATAAACACTGAATTGCCGTGGGTTAGTATCACTTTGAATTACTTCAAAAGTTAGACACCCCTTTTCAGCCCTAGTTAATGCTATGTGCTTCACTAACTCACTCTTAACTAGGTGTAGATCCGCTTCAGGTACTACGATATACCCGCGTAAAGTTACTTTAGTCATACACTTCCTTGTGCTTAATACATTTATCTGATGTTTACTATCTGCAGCTTGCCAATAGCTAAAATACACTCATTGGTATATTTGAATAACCTCAACGAGCATAGAGCAAGCTACATAACACACTCTTTTGCTTCATTAGCTTTGGCAATACCTTCTTCAATTAATGACATCGCCTCATCATTGTTTATTGACGCTGTTACTTTGTTTATCAATCTTTCAGCAACCGATTCAGATGATGCGTCGACTAAACAGCTGTAAGCATTAGCTATATGATCTTTTATCTCAATCAATGCCTCAGGGTCACTGAAATCTGCCTCTAAAGCTTCTTGTACTGAAGCCGCAACTTCTGTTGCCGAGTCCGCAGCGTCTCCAAATTGTTCTAGATTGAGATCAATGTCCTTTAAATCAATAGCGGAAATTTGGTCTTGAACACTATCCACCGCTTTATTTGCCGCTTCTTGAGCTTGGTCGATAGCTTTCGATGCGTCATCACACCCTGCTAAAAGCATCACAAGCACCGCTGCTGGT
>CAJXIT010000224.1 GCA_913054055.1 uncultured Thalassolituus sp. | reverse complement strand
AAAGGACACTCACTCTAAATTTCTAACTACAAAGGACACTCACTCTAAATTTCTAACTACAAAGGACACTCACTCTAAATTTCTAACTACAAAGGACACTCACTCTAAATTTCTATAAGTCCAATTTGGATAATCATTTCTTGTTAAAGTAATTATTTTGAATGGCGGAAGTTTGTTGTGGTTCTTAAGTATTGAAAGTGCTTTGCACACTTAAAATTCAGGCTATTTATTGAATGGCAGGCACGGAAAATCTCAGTGAGATGTTTTTGTGTTTAGAGTGTGAGTGATTAATTTAGTAACGCTTTGCAATTGGCTATGCCGGGTCGCCTTTTACGATCTAACAGTGCAATGGCAGTATCCATTAGGGTAGGGTTGCCTACTAAATCCTTAAATGTTTTTTCAAATGACGTGGTCATTTTTATCCAGCTTTCGGGCTCAATCCCTAGGCGCTGAAGAATAGGTGGTTGATGCTTTTCAATATAGCCGCGTTTATCTTCGCGTATGACACGCCCTGTTAATTCTACCAGCTCTAAATAATCCGTTAGTTTAAATGGTAATCCTTGGGGCATATCATTTCGGGGGTTGCCTGCAAAAGGCATAAGTGTTTTTTCTTGTTGGTTGGGGTGGTTGGGGGAGTGCACTGATTTGGCTTTTAATGATCGCGCCTTGATTGATGTGTGTTTTGATTGCTCTGGTGTTTTTGCCATGTTGGCGCGAACAGGGTTTAAGTCCACATAAGCTAGGCACGCGGCGAGTGCTTTTTCATCCAGTAGGGCTTGAGATTTAAATCTACCTTCCCAGAAGCGGCCAGTGCAGTTATCTTCGTAGTTAGCTTGCCTAGAAATGAATTCATTTAAGCGACGCATAAACCAACTGATATCCATCAAGCGTTCACGCCACTTTTCTACAAACTCTGTGAGTTTTAATAACTCCGCTTCAGAGAATTTTGGGTCTTTCAGGTATCGCTGGCTCAGTGGGTTGCCCTTATATAGGGTGTGCCAGCGGTCAATGACTTGATCGAGCGTCCAGCTGTCTGCTTTTTGTTTGTTGATGTGTAACACCACATGATAATGGTTAGACATAACCGCATAAGCAGCCACATCAATGGCAAACACTTGGGCTTGTCTTAAGATTTCTTGTTTTAGCCATGCTCGGCGGTGTTCGTAGTTTTGCTTGGTGGTGTAATCAATGCCGCATAAATAAGCTTTGCGCACACAGCGGGATACACAATGGTAATACGGAGTGGCTTCTAAGCAAACTTGTTGTGAGCGAGCTTTGGTCATGAGTATGTTTTATAAATAGGCTTAATGCTATTTGAAAGTAATTGTGCAAAAAATAACATAGGCCAATGTAACTAGATAAGAAAATCAGCGGTATATGGCTAATGAAAAACACTTAACATGAGTGTCCCTATCCTTTCCCTGTCATGAGTGTCCCTATCCTTTCCCTTAGCATGAGTGTCCCTATCCTTTATCTTTGTTTTTCTAGTTCTTGTTTCTAGTGTTGCCAGAATGTACAGTCATATTCTTCATTTAATAACTCACCAAAGAATAAAGACATGACTTTAATTGAAAGGCTTCTGATAGTAGTAATTTTCTTTGTAATGGCCAGCTGTTCAATTAAAGAAACAAATGAGGGTGAGTCGCTGGGTGAACTCGCCTTAGGCGTTTTTTCGGTGACGTCTGATGCAGATAAGTTCAATACAAATTTAGCCATAATTGTTGTTTTAAAGCATGAAGAATCAGGGGTTATTCACAATATTGAGGTTGATTTCAAAGAGGGTCGACGTTTGGTTTATGTGAAAAACTTACGGCCAGGGCTCTATACGGCATTAGAGTACCGTTATGGGGCACACAAAGGAGATGATCCTATTTTTAATTATCCTTTAGAGCCCGTTGTGCCTATCGAAGTGAAAAGTAAGCAGACGGTTTTATTTCCTATGGTTGTAAGTATGTCTGCGATATACCCTGTAGGAGGATTGTCGGATATGGCTGATAAAAGCTTTTGGCAGGGTTTGCTAGTGGCTAAAAACAAAGATCGAAACTAAAAAGTGTTGAACTATTCTCGTTTGGTTTGAGTCAGTGTCTATAAATATTAAGTTTCAATTAAATGGGATATAGAGTGGGTTTAATGGCTGGAGTGAAAACGTATTTTTTGAGTGTATTGGTTTTTGGAGGGTTAGTTTTTGGAGGTTCTGTACTGCTTAGTTTAGATGATGCAACCCTTGTGCATAACCTTGCTTTTGAGGATGTCCGTTTTAAGGATTGTGTTACTCATGCCTATAATTCTGATGAAACAACACTCGCTAAAGATATTCGGTCGCTAAGGTGTGATGATAAATCCATTGAGTCTATTGCTGGAATAGAGCAGTTTCCGAATTTAGAGGAATTGAATGTAGGCTTCAATAATCTGGCCCAGCTAGATTTGTCTAAAAACACGGAATTAAGCAAACTTAAGGTTTACGGCAATGACTTAACAGTTTTAGATGTTTCGTCCAACACCAAACTGAAAAAGCTTAATATCTCTGGCAACCAGTTAAAGCATTTAAACTTGTCTGCGAATAAAGCTTTGGTCGCCTTAGATGCTCGCAACAATCAGTTGGCCGCACTGGATATTTCAGTTAATACAGCATTGACTCAGATTGATGCTAGTCACAACCAGTTATCCGAGCTAAAGGTTGATAACAATATAAATTTGCATGTACTTAATGCGAGTCATAATCAGCTAACCTCATTGGATTTATCAAATAACGTTAATCTGAATGAGCTCTTGGTTTCTGATAATCAATTAACAACCATTCGCTTTCGAGATGTAAGTAAGTTTCAACGTATCGATCTGCGCAAAAACCCGTTTAGCATTGAAGCAAAAGCGTATATTGAAACGCTTTCCGTTATATTGCCTGTGCAGTGGGGGCCATTTGAGTCGCTTTATGGTCTTACCTGGGATGGAAATGCAAAGGAATGGACAAGTCAATTGCAAAGATAAAAACATTGTAGCCATAAAACTTTGGCGGCTAAGTAAGGTGTACTGCGGCTTATGTGGTTGTATGAATAATCTTTTAGTTTCGTTAATGGCTTTAACGTTATTGTACGGATTCAGCTTTATGTATTTTTATAATTATTTCTATTTCCTCAGTCTAAAGCACTGATTAGAATCGTTCTTAATTCTTAATTCTTAATTCTTAATTCTTAATTCTTAATGTGAAGTTCATTTCTAAAAGATATTAGTGAGCGATTCTGTACCTCCATATTTTTTATGGAATAAATGATAGTGATATATTCCGCCTTAGATTTTTTGTTGCCTAAAGTCGGAGGTCGAATGTCTGTATATGCCCCTGTGATAGGAATTCCTAATAATATTTGAAGTGCTTGTATTGATTTAATGGGCTCTAGTTCCAGATTGATATCGACCTGGTTTTTAGTGGTACTTTTGTTAGGGAGGTGTTGCTTATGAGACGCTAATAAACAACTCTATTTCGGCCTTCATCTTTTGCGCGATAAAGGTTTTCGTCTGCTTTTGCTATTTGGTGGTCTAAAGAATCGCAAGGATCGTCACTAACGCCACAGCTAAAGGTGATTTTTAACTCTGTGCCTTCATTAATGTATATAACTTGATTGATCACGTCTTGACGAAACTCATCAATGAATTCTCCCGCTTCATAGCTGTTTAACCCTGGGAGTAGGATGCAAAATTCTTCACCTCCGGTACGGCCCAATGTCGTGATATAGTCTGCAAAGAATCCCTTTATTTGGACACTGAAAAACTGAAGTACTTTATCGCCTGCGTCATGCCCATGGTCATCATTAACACTTTTAAACCAGTCTAGGTCTAATACGGCAGCTGACAGCGGGGTTTTATTCTTACTGGCTTCTTTATGAGCTATTTCTCCCGCATTAAAAAAACATCGTCGATTGGGAAGTCCCGTTAAAAAGTCATTGTTGGCTTGATAGAGTGTGGCTTCTAGTAATTCTAAAGATTCAATATTGTGTTTGATGCGGCAGTTGAATTCTTCATGGTTAAAGGGTTTGGATAAGAAATCGTTGGCGCCATTTTTAATAAATTTTGCTGAGAGCGAGCCTTTATCCAGCTCTTGCACAGAGAGGCCAATGATAATTAAGTCGTTTTTTCCTATGCTGTGTCGAATGGTTTTTACTAATTCAAACCCATCCATTTCGGGCATATTGTAGTCAGTTATTAACAGTTTAATATCAGGGTTTTCATTCAATTGCTTTAGCGCTTCGACGCCATTTGATGCGGATATGGTTTGAAACTGATGTTCTGTTAATCGTTGTATGATGAAGTTTCGCTGTGGAAGGGAGTCCTCTGCAACCAATACTTTTATGTTTTGATTGCGATATAGGCGGTTGAGTAGGCCTATGGCATAAGAATATGAAAAACGACTCTCTTTTATGACGTAGTCCACCACGCCTTTATTGAGCAAGGTTTCTCTTTTAGTGTCGTCAACACTGGCAGTAAGCACAATTGTGGGTACGTTGTTTTCAAGTAGGTAGTCTACA
Organism: uncultured Thalassolituus sp.; assembly: GCA_913054055.1. Lineage (GTDB taxonomy): Bacteria > Pseudomonadota > Gammaproteobacteria > Pseudomonadales > Oceanobacteraceae > Bermanella. The sequence continues at coordinate 1,565 of CAJXIT010000224.1, read as the reverse complement.
ACCTCGCCGTTGGCGGCATCTGGTAGGGTCAGGTCGGCTAAGGCCGCATAGATACTGTCTTTATGTGTGTTGTATATGGCTTGTGCTTCTTTAAGCGTGTGGGCATATATAGGGTCAAGGTCCTTTAATTCCGATCTTGCCACGTGTCGAATAATCTTCATTACTAGTGGGCTGTCTTCAATGATTAAAACCTTGCTGATCATTTTGCATGTACCGAATATGGGCTCATAAATGAATATAATCAGTTTAGCAGTATTCTGAAATTTGGTTCTAGGTGAGTGGCTGTACACAATCTGACTGACATTTAATAGTTGTCAGCTAATGCCTGAGAGGTGCAATGGTTATGTGATGGCATAGCCCTTTTTCAAAATTTAGTAGTGATTGTTGTGACATGATTCGGGTTTGTAGGTTACCAAATATAAAGAATTTCAAGGTATACCATATAATCCGCGGTTTTCATTGCCTGGAGTTGTTCCAATGTCCTCTAGTATTTCCTCTTTATCGCAGGCTGCTAAGAATAAGCAGGCGAGCTTGAAGAAAACCGCTTTGGTGGTTGATGATTCTAAGCTTGCTCGTTATGTGCTTAAGGAAATGCTGCTTGAGCAAGGTATTAGAGTTGAGACTGCAGAGAGCGCAGAGGAGGCCCTAGGGACCTTAAGTGCTTTCAAACCTGATGTGATTTTCATGGATCATATGATGCCTGGAATGGATGGGTTTCAGGCGGTGCAGGCTATTAAAAGCGATCCTAGTACGGCTAAGATTCCGATTATGATGTACACATCCAAAGATGAGGGCGTTTATATTAATCAGGCGCGTGCTTTGGGTGCGGTGGGTGTGCTACCTAAAAAACTTAAGCCTGTTCAGTTAGAAAGTGTTTTACAGCAACTTAAATTGATTCCCCTTAAAACAAAACCGCCAGTGGCAGAACCCATTACTCACGAACAAGCGCAAGCTCAAGAAAATCAAGCGCATGTAATTGCCAATACAAAACACAGCTTGGATGAATTGGCTCGCAGTGCCAGTGAAGATTTAGAAAAGGATTCCATGCGCCAATTGTTTCGTCAGTTGTTTATTGAGCAGCGAGATACTATTAAGCAAGATCAGCATTCATTGTTACAAGGGATGGTTTCGCAAGTAAGCCCTGCCATAAGCAAGCTTTCTAACCGCAATGTGTTTTGGCACAAAGTGATTTTCATATCTGTTTTAATGTTAGTGGCGGTATTTGCTTTTTTTGATTCAAAAACATCTCCGAGTAATGAACTTGAGCCATTGCGCATGGCTTTGCAGCAACAGTCTAAAGCCTTAAATGAATTAAAAACCTCGGTGACGCAGTCTTCTATTCAGGATGCGGACACATACAACTCAGGGGCTTTGGTTGAAACTGGCATGCTTGAGTGGGTGTTAAACCAAAATAATCAAATAGAGTATCAGCAGGCGTTAAGCTCACCAGTCTATCAAAACTATTTATTAGCTCTGGTAGATCGTTTGAATGATCGTGGGTTTGAGGGTTCGCTTATGATTAAGTTTCATGAGGGCAATTTTTGTGAGTTAAACACAGCAGGCAC
>CAJXIT010000223.1 GCA_913054055.1 uncultured Thalassolituus sp. | reverse complement strand
GGAAGAATCGTTTTCAGCTTATTGTTTACCTCTCTCAGAATCTCTTCCATCAAGAAGCCTTTAGCGGTCATACCATAAAATATTTCAGCTAATGGCATGGCGCCAATTGCAGCAGGTAATCCATGCCCGGTAAAGTCACCCAATAATACATGCACGCTGCCAGAGGGCTTACGTGCGGCTAATAACACATCGCCATTAAAAACAGAGAAAGGAGAAAGCAAAGATTTAAAGTTGGGTAAGTCTAAGCAACCGCTATGAGCCACGTTATCATAAACTGCTCTGGCCACTTGCTGTTCATTTAATAAGTGTTCAGCGTTTTCAGTAATCACATCTTTTTGTTGCTGCAAAATCTTATGCATTTTTAACATGCGAATAAATGCATTTATTTTGGCGGTTAAAATAACAGGATTATAGGGTTTGGATAGAAAATCGTCTCCCCCGCTTTCAAGGCAGGCGGCGAGATCATGTGCATCTTGAAGTGACGTCAAAAAGATAATGGGAACCATATCTTCAGCGGCTATTTTTTTAATTTCAACGGCAGCTTCTTGCCCATTCATATTAGGCATCATGACATCAAGCAGGATTATGTCAGGATTATGCTCCTTGAACTGCTCTACTGCTTCTACACCGTCTGAAGCTGATAGCACAGTATGCCCCATTTTTTTGACAATGGCAGTCAAGATCATACGATCTGACATATTGTCATCAGCAATGAGAATGGTGTAGCTAGATTCATCCATGATTAATGCCCAGCTAATTGTCTAATCAGTTAATCGATCTTAAATAGCTGTTCAAAATTAGAAATGGTTAAGATCTTTCGAACATCCTGATTACAGTTAGTAATATGTACATCAGCATTGTCGCCGCCAGCATGATCTCTAAGCAGCAATAACATGCCTAATGCCGAACTGTCCAGGTAACTAGCATTCTTCATATCAATCACATATCGATTAATACTGCTATCCGCTTTTTCGTAAGAATCGCGAAATTCTTGATGGGCACTGAAATCAAAGCGACCTTCAATGTTCACTGTTAATTCATTGCCGTTAGTTGTTGCATTTACAGACATAATAACCCCTGTTGCATTACCTTGCTTTTTCATCCTATATAGAGCTTAGTTCAAATAATACAGGATGGTAAAAAATCCATTAATTAACTTGTTTTCAGTTTTGTGACAATATGACCCGCTATATTATCTAACGGTAAAATTTTGTCTCCAGCACCTAACTCTGCCGCTGCACCAGGCATGCCCCAAACCACTGAGCTGGCCTCATCTTGAATGATGTTATAACTGCCAGCCTGTTTCATTTCTAGCATGGCTGAAGCACCGTCAGCTCCCATACCCGTTAACATGACACCGATTGTGTTTTTAGCACATTGCTTGGTAATTGATTTAAACAGCACTTCTACAGAAGGCTTGTGTAAATTAACCCTTTCACCGTCATAGACACGGCAGTAATAATTCCCCCCTTTCACTTGCAGTTCCATTTGACGGTCTCCAGGAGCAATGTAAATATTACCGGCTAGCACTTTATCTCCATCCGCCGCTTCATGCACATCGTGGGGCAGCAAACCATCTAAACGCTTAGAAAATGATGTACTAAACAGTGGTGGAATATGCTGAGTAATTAAAATAGGAGGGCAGTCTGCAGGCATCATCAGTAGCAATTCACGAATCGCCTCTGTGCCACCAGTAGATGCCCCTATGACAATCAACCTATTATTTTTCAAAGCCCCCATTTTTTCAGGTTTAGGCTTAACTAGCGGAGCACGGCTGGCTTGCGCTTCAAGACGAGAAATATTTGAAACCGATGCCACTTTTACTTTTTCAATGATTTCCACGGCGTAACTTGCAAGTAACTCAGGTTTGTCCGCACTGGGTTTTCCTACATAATCTACCGCGCCAAGTTCTAACGCCTCTAACGTAGAAGGCGCGCCTTTCTGAGTCAAAGTTGAAATCATGACTACCGGCATCGGCCTTAACCGCATGATATTTTTTAGAAAAGTAATGCCATCCATTTTTGGCATTTCGATATCTAACGTGATCACATCTGGCTTCAGCAGCTTTATTTGGTCTCGAGCATCGTAAGGATCATCAGCTACGCCAACAACTTGGATGCCTGGATCAGCAGAAAATATCTCAGTTAATACTTTTTGAATTAAGACTGAGTCATCTACTATTAATACTTTTATCACTTAAGACTCCATACTTAATCAAATAGCTCTATGTCAGAACTGCTATCTTGTTCACGAATGCTATCCATATAGCCTTTTTCACGATTAATAATCGTTTCATTTCTAGTGGAAGTAATACGCCGAACTTTTACGGACCCTGTATCGGGGAAATACAAAACTTTTCGAGAATAAATATCACCCACATCCGCTGCGACAACCTCTAAACCTTCTTTACGTAAAAAATCATACGCAAATAAAATATTCCGCTGACCAATATCGGTTAAATTGGCTAGCACTTGACCACCACCAAATAACTTAACCTCTAAATTTTGTTTTTTAGCACCTAATTTATAAAGCGTATTGAGCAAATACTCCATTGCCCAGTTCCCATATCGAGTGGCCGATGTATTAGCATCGCTGCCCCATTGTTCTGTGCTGTGTTCAGTTTGGGCGGGTAACATAAAATGGTTCATGCCACCTATTCCTAATTTAACATCACGTACACAAGCGCTTATGCATGAACCCAAAACCGTTCCGATCATTTCACCATGTGTAGTGACATAAAATTCACCAGGCAATATCTTTGAAGACCATACCTGATGTTTTTTATCGAAATACCGATTAACATGTTCAAATCCTTTTTCTGCTTCAGGTTGTTGAAGCTCATGTTCCAACATGCTACTTCACCTTTTTATATATGGTTCGACCGATGGATTCAAAACGGTTGCTAACACCGTGCAAAGTTTCACTATGGCCAATAAATAGATAACCACCATCTTCCAAAGCATCAGCAAGTCGATCAAACAATTCACGCTGTGTTTCTTTGTTGAAATAAATCACAACATTACGGCAAAAGATCACATCAAATTTAACCTTCATAGGCCAAGGCCCTAGTAGATTTAAGCGGTTAAACTTAATTAATTCTTTTAATTCAGGCTTTACCATACCCATGCCTGACTTTTCATTTCGTACAAAACTGGATAAATAATCTCGTGGAAGCTGCTCAATATCATCCAATGAATATTCACCAGCACGACCTTTCGCTAATACTTCGCTGTCTAAATCTGTTGCCAAAATTTTCACATCAAAACTTTTGATGTTCATATTTTTATTGAGTGTAATCGCAATACTGTATGGTTCTGGACCCGTTGAACACGCTGAAGACCAAATTCTAATAGGCTGATTGATCTTAGTTTTTTTCCATTCAGGTATAACCGTTTTAGCTAAGTATTCAAAGTGATGGGATTCTCTGAAAAATGACGTTAGGTTTGTGGTAATGGAATTAACAAACTCGTTGGTTTCCAAATCACGATGCGACTCCAAATACTGACAATACTGGTCAAAGTTTTGTAAACTTAATTTACGAATGCGCCTAGCAATCCGACTATATACCAGCTCTTTTTTATGTTCACCCAGTACTATGCCGCTGATTTCATAGGCAATATCGGCGAGAAACTTAAAGTTCTCGTCCGTCATTGGGAATTCCTTTCCTGTAAAATCCATTCTCATGCCTTATTTAAAACTCTTGCCAGTCATCATCACTATCGGTTATTACTGGGCGACTTGCTGTTGCATTTGATGATGACGGTGCAGGTGCTGCCGTTACTTTAGGTGCCTGTACTGGTACCGGTGCTGCTGCAATCGCTGCGCTGTTCTGCGTTGCTTGAAAGAACCCCATTAGGCTCATCATACTGGTGGCCTGCTCAGTCATGGTTTCACTGGCGGCAGATGCTTCTTCCACCAAGGCTGCATTCTGCTGAGTCATTTCGTCCATTTGACTAATGGCTTTGTTAACCTGCTCTATGCCCGATGCTTGTTCTTCAGACGCCGAACTAATTTCTTTAATCATGGTGCTCACTTTTTCAACCGCTTCTACGATTTCTGAAAGTGTTTTACCAGATTCATTCACCAACTCTGTTCCGTTATCCACTTTTTCAACACTGTCACGGATTAAGTCTTTAATTTCTTTTGCTGCTCCTGCGCTGCGCTGCGCCAAGTTACGAACTTCACCTGCGACTACCGCAAAACCTTTACCTTGTTCACCTGCACGTGCTGCTTCTACCGCTGCGTTTAATGCCAGTAAATTAGTTTGAAAGGCAATTTCATCAATAACCCCGATGATGTCGGCAATTTTTTTACTGGACGAATTGATTTCTTCCATGGCACCGACGGCTCGGCCCACTACTTCACCACCTCTTTCTGCTCTCACCTGAGCATCACTGGCCAATTGATTCGCATGCACTGCATTCTCACTGGTTTGTTTCACTGAGCTGGTCATTTCTTCCATACTAGAAGCCGTTTCTTCTAAACTAGACGCTTGCTCTTCTGTGCGTTGACTCAAATCTGTATTGCCCTGGGCAATTTCTGTTGAACCGGTTTGAACGGTTTGTGCCGCTTCTCGGATGCTGCCAATCACTTCGGTTAATTTGTTACCTGTGGTGTTGGCATCGTCTTTAAGTTGACCGAACACACCTTCATAATCTGAATCAATGCGTTCATCCAAATTACCTTGTGCCATGCCTGCCAGCACACGAGCGGTATCATTGATTACATTTTCTGAAATACTCATTAAGCTATTTAAGCCCATGGCCAGCTCTTTAAAGAATCCCGTTTTCCCTGAAACTTCTGCACGCTGGGTGAGGTCCCCCTTACCGGCTGCTTCAATAATGTTGTCTACTTCTTCTTCCACGGCCACTTCTTGTGTGCGGTCATTCCATTCCACAACAGTACCAATGCGTTCACCTGCTTCATTACTGATTGGGTTCGCGATTAAGGCAAACTTGCGGCCACCCACATCAATTTGGGTACGGTAAGTATTGCTGAGCGCTGCCAGCATTTGACGTTGATGGGCTGGGTTTTTATGGAAAATATCAATATTGCTGCCAATCACTTCTTTGGTCGCAAAATTCGGTAGCTGTTTACGAATATCAGACTCCGCGGTGTTTAACATACTTAAAACCGCTTCGTTTGCGTAAATAACGTTTAAGTCGTTATCTGCAACCATTGTATTAGCCGTACACGCATCTAACGCACGACGCACTCGAATATTTTCATCGGCAATGCGTTTTTCTTCTTTCTCTTGAATAAGTTGCTCAGTGATATCATTCCACTCAACCACGGTGCCTAAGCGTTCTTTGTTATCACCCCACACGGGAGTAGCCACCAAATCAAAGGTATGACCGCCTACTACAATTTTTGTGTTATACACGCTTTGTAGTTTTTCTAACATGCCGCGCTGATGGGCTGGGTTCTTATGGAAACCGTCAACGTTAAAGCCAAGTAACGTATCCATATCAAAATTCGGTAAATCTTTTTTCAGATCGTCTTGCGCGGCGGTTAACATCCCTTTCACAGAGTCATTTAAGTAAATGATATTCAACTCAGCGTCTGCCATCATAACGTTGGCTTGGCATACGTCTAACGCTTGGCGTGTGCGCGCGTTATCCGCTGCAATTTTTGCTTCTTGCTCCCTGTTTCTTAGTTCAACGGTAATATCGTTCCATTCGACGACGGTTCCTAGTCGATCATTGCCCGACCACACTGGAGTAGCCACTAAATCAAACGTTCTGCCACCGACAACAATTTGTGTGTTATAAACTTCTTTTAACTGCTTTAACATGCCTCTTTGATGGCTTGGGTTCTTGTGAAAACCATCCACATTAAACCCAACTAAAGAATCAACATTAAAGTTTGGTAAATCTTTTCTTAGATCATCCTGTGCATCTTCCATCATGGATCTAACTGACTGATTTAAATAGACAATATTTAAGTCCGCATCTGCCATCATAACGTTGGCTTGGCAGACATCTAACGCTTCTTTGATGCGTTGATTGTCTTTGGCGATATGTGCACTTTCTTCTTCCGATTGTTTTTTCTTCACCTTCATATCTAATAATGAAGAAAATAGCTT
>CAJXIT010000222.1 GCA_913054055.1 uncultured Thalassolituus sp. | reverse complement strand
TTCCATCGGGGTGATAAAATCCAATGATAATCCCTTTTTCAGGTGCGGTTCGTGGATAGGAATATTGGCTGTGAGTGAAGTCTGAATACTTCCCCGATGCACCTTCTAGTGAATAATAGTCGCCAACAAAAAAATCCCAATAATCGTGCGGTTCAAATACATATTCTGTTCGATTGGCTTTGGTTTGATCGAAACTGCTGTCCAATAATGATGTTGTGTCTATTGTTACCAAGTCATTAAAACTATTAATGTATGCATGGTCATTATTAATGCTTATATCTAACGCACCAATTATCGGAACAAATACGATTTGTATGGGGCTCGATTCGTCTGAAATATCAAAAATATGAAAACCACGATATTGATCCACAATATATAGGTAGTGATCTTTTTTATAGATCTTTCCCGGTCTTGTCAGGGCGGTTTCATTTCCATAAACCGGATTGATATCGGCTCTTAGCTCTTCCCAGGTTAGGGTTATGGGGGTGACGGGTGTTGGTTTCAGCTCACCTGATCCAGCTGATGTAATATAAGCGCCAGAAATTAAGCTGATACTGAAGAATATTTTTACAGGTCGTTTCAGTTTTAGACTGAATGGACTGTTTATAGAATCAATTAGATAAATAAATGCAGCCGCAATGATCAGTCCGAAAATATCCAGCCAATCATAATAGCCTGCCAATAAAGGGGTTAGCTGTAAAAATTCAAAGGCAGTGGCAATGCTTAAAGTTAGGCCGCTAAGTTTAATGCTGGAAAGCGCTATTCGATTCCATATGATTCTTAAGCACAAGCCTAAAATTAAAGCTTGTAAAATACTGGGTGTAGAATGGCTAATGAATATAGGAAGCTGTATGGAGGTGAGTGTGCTTATTTGCAATAAGCCAAGCTGCAGGCCTACAAATGTTTCGCTATGAAAATTCGCATAAAATAAAAGGCTAATACTGATTAGTGCAATGCAGGTAGATAGGTATCTGATGGGGAGAGTGTTCACGTTAAGGTTAATCCGTTAATCTTATCGGTCGATCATAGTTGTTTTCTAAAGAAGCATCTACATCTTCAATGAAATGTGATGCTTCTTTATTAATAGGCTAAGGTTGTATTGCCTAGTTTTAAGGGTGAGCCTCAGGCAAATCAAACTTCACCATATCAAACGTATGGTTCTCAATTTTTAAATAATAACCATGGGTGTACCAATCGCCCAATACAATGCGTTCAAACTCTTGGCCATTGCGATCCCAATTGTGGAAGGACGGGCGATGAGTGTGGCCGTGAATCATGCGCGTGCAATTGTGCGCATCTAATATGCTTTGTACAGCATCAGGGGTCACATCCATCATGACATCATCTTTAATGCTGTTGTAATTCTGGCTTTGTTTGCGGGCGTTTTCTGCGTAGGCCACACGATCAGTAATAGGTTTGCTTAAGAAATCGTCTTGCCATGCTTGGCCCCGGGCCAATTTTCTAAACGCTTGGTACTCGATATCGGCGGTGCATAGGCTGTCACCGTGTAGCAGTAGGCAAGGTTCACCGGCTAATTGAATCAGGGTGGGGTCATTCAGTAGGGTACAGCCGCTTTGCTGACAGAATGCTTGGCCAATTAAAAAGTCACGGTTGCCGTGCATGATAAATAATGTCACACCACGGTCAGAGGTTGCTTTTAACGCTTGTTTAATTTGATCTGCGTATTCATCGTCAACGTCGTCACCCACCCAGTAGTTAAAGAAGTCACCCAAAATATAAAGGGTGTCACCGGATTGAGGTTCTAACAGAAAATCATAAAACCCTGCGGTAATGCGGGTTTCTTCAAGGGCAAGGTGTAGGTCGGATATAAACCAAGTTGTCATGTAATCAGTACTTATAAAAATAGATGTGCTAATTGCATTCTAATAGACGAGGTGAATTTTGTCTCTTTCAAAGTCTCGATTATCAGAAACAGACTGTTGTTTTCTATTGAGTGTTAAGGGAAGGGGAATTAAGCAGGGTGCTGATAAAAGCGTAAGCGAGGCAGCAGAGGCAAAGCAAATTTTGGCGAACCACCGGAGTGTATATCTATACATGAGGATGGTGAGCCAAAATTTAACGCCGCCAATGCAACGTAGCTAGCTTTTATTAAGCTAGAGTAGCGCTTTCAATGACTACAGGTTCAACCGGCACATCTTGGTGACCCATAGTGATGCCTGTTTTCACGCCTTTAATGCGGTTTACAACGTCTTCGCCTTCAACCACTTCACCAAATACGCAGTAGCCCCAGCCTTCAGGGTTTTTGCCAGAATGGTTAAGGAAGCTGTTGTCTTTCACGTTAATGAAAAACTGGCTAGACGCACTGTGTGGGTCCATTGTACGAGCCATAGCAACAGATAGGTTTTTGTTTGGTAAACCGTTGTCTGCTTCGTTCTCAATTTGACCTTGAGTCGCAGGCTTTTGGCTCATATCTTCTTTCATGCCGCCGCCTTGAACCATGAAACCATCGATTACACGGTGAAAGATTAAGCCATCGTAAAAGCCTTCTTTTACGTAGTTGATGAAATTTTCAACAGTTTTAGGGGCTTTTTCAGCGTCTAGCGCTAATTTGATGTCGCCGAATGTGGTTTTTAATACAACCTGAGTCATGTAGGGCACCTTTTTAATGATTGAACAGGAAAGGGCCGCTATAATACGGCCTTTGTGAATTTGTAGCCAGCGCCGACGCCACTTAGCCTTTTCTAAGGGTGATAATTAAAGCCTCAAGGCGCTGATATACCCCAGATAACACCATAAGACCGAAGCCAAAATGACTGAAGCCACTGCAAAACCTGCTAACTTTATCGAAAAAATCATTGATGAAGACCTATCTAGCGGTAAGCACCAGAGCATTACAACCCGTTTTCCACCTGAGCCAAACGGCTACTTACACGTAGGCCACGCCAAAGCCATCTGTGTGAACTTTGGTTTGGCACAGCAGTTTGGTGGTCAATGTAACTTACGCTTTGACGACACCAACCCAGAAAAAGAAGAAGACGAATACGTACAAGCCATTCAAGATGACGTGAAATGGCTGGGTTTCGAATGGGGTGGCGACATCAAATACACCTCTGATTATTTCGATCAGCTGCACCAGTGGGCCATTGACCTAATCAAAGCAGGCAAAGCCTACGTGTGTGACCTAAGCGCTGAACAAGCCAAAGAATACCGTGGCAACTTCGAAAAGCCAGGTACCAACAGCCCGTTCCGTGACCGCTCGGTAGAAGAAAACCTAGAACTGTTCGAAAAAATGCGCTTAGGCGAATTTGACGAAGGCGCCTGTGGCCTGCGAGTTAAAATTGATATGGCCGCGCCAAACATGAGTCTGCGTGACCCATACATCTACCGCATTAAAAAAGCCACTCACCACCAAACCGGTGACAAGTGGTGCATTTACCCAAGCTATGACTTTGCACACGGCCAATCAGATTCTATTGAAGGCATTACGCACTCTGTATGTACCCTAGAGTTTGCGGATCACCGCCCACTATACGATTGGTTCATCGAAAACTTAGATACACCGGCCGAGCCACACCAGTATGAGTTTGGTCGCTTAAACATTAACTATACCGTTACCAGTAAACGTAAATTACGTGCATTGGTAGAAGGCAAAGTAGTAAACGGATGGGACGATCCGCGTATGCCAACTATTTCAGGTATGCGTCGTCGTGGTTACACGCCTGCTTCTATTCGTAATTTCTGTGACAGCTTGGCAGTTGCTAAAACTGACGGCACCGTAGACGTTGCACAAATGGAATACTTCATTCGTGACGACTTAAACCAAAACGCACCTCGTGCCATGGCTGTGTTAAACCCACTTAAAGTGGTATTAAGCAACATGCAAGACGATCACGAAGAAACCCTAACAGTTCCTTACCTATTTGATTCAGAAGGCGAGGCACGTACAGAGCTGGGCGAACGTGACGTACCTTTCTCAAATGAACTGTACATCGACCACGCTGACTTTAAAGAAGAGTACAGCAAGAAATTTAAGAAAAAATTCTGTGTCGGTAAGCGCATCCGTTTACGTCACGGTTACGTGATCGAAGCCGATGGTTTTGAAAAAGACGCCGATGGTAATATCACACAAGTAAACGCCACGCTGATCGAAAACACTCTAGGTTGTGATCCAGCAGACGACATTAAACCAAAAGGTGTTGTGCATTGGATCAGTGCTAAACACGCAGTAGAAGCCGAAGTACGCAGCTACGCCCGTTTGTTTAACGATGCCAACCCAGATGGCGGCGACAAAGATTTTATGGATTGCCTAACACCGGATTCGCTTGTGGTAACAAAAGCATTAATTGAACCAGCACTGGCCAATGCCGCTGCTGAAACGGTTTTCCAGTTTGAGCGTGAAGGCTATTACGTAGCGGACCGTTTTGATCACAGTGCAGACAAGCCAGTGTTCAATTTAACAATCGGTTTACGTGAAGATCGCTCGCTAGCGAATTAATAAATATAGTTAGTAAAACAATGTCGCCTGCAAGCAGCCTCCTACAGAATTTTTAACATGGTAGGAGGCTGCTTGCAGGCGATAAGTAAACAAAGAATACAAAACAATATCGCGCGTATGTAGCATGCCCCGTCCTCGTAGAGGATGTATTGGGTACGCCTTCCCACAAAATGGGTATACCCAAAACTGTAGGAGGCTGCTCGCAGGCGACAGGAAACAACAATGACACTAAACGTATACAACACACTGACTCGTCAGAAAGAAGAATTCAAACCCCTACAAGCCGGAAAGGTTGGCATGTACGTGTGCGGCATGACGGTTTACGATTTCTGTCACATGGGTCACGCCCGTGTCATGGTATCGTTTGATGTGATCGTACGTTACCTGCGTCATATCGGTTACGACGTAAACTACATTCGTAACATCACCGACATTGACGATAAAATTATTAATCGTGCAGCTGAAAACGGGGAAGACTTTAACGTATTGGTTGATCGCATGGTTGAAGCCATGAACGAAGACTTTGCAAAACTAAACGTACTGACGCCAAACAGCGAACCAAAAGCCACAGACCATATCCAAGGCATTATCGATATGGTGCAAACCCTTATCGAAAAAGAATTCGCTTATGTGGGCAAAAACGGCGACGTATATTACCGAGTTCGCAAATTTGAAGGTTACGGCAAGTTATCAGGCAAGATTCTAGAAGAGCTAGAGTCAGGCGCCCGTATCGAAGTAGAAGACGCCAAAGAAGACCCATTAGATTTTGTACTATGGAAAGCCGCAAAACCCGGCGAGCCATCATGGAAAAGCCCATGGGGTGAAGGGCGCCCTGGCTGGCACATTGAATGTTCAGCCATGTCTACCTGCTGCCTAGGCAACAACTTTGACATTCACGGTGGTGGGCCAGATCTTAAATTCCCACACCATGAAAACGAAATTGCACAAAGCGAAGCAGCCACAGGTGAAAGCTACGCAAACACCTGGATGCACGCAGGTGCTTTACGCATAGATGGCGAAAAAATGTCTAAATCACTAGGTAACTTTTTCACCATCCGTGACGTATTAAAAGAATACGACGCCGAAGTGATTCGTTTCTTCTTAGCATCGGTTCAGTACCGCAGTGAAATCAACTACAGCCAAGAAGGGCTGCAAGACGCACAAACCAAATTAGACCGTTTATACAACGCGCTAAAAGGCTGTGACTTATCAGTTGAGCTAGACGAAACCAATCCAGAAGTATCGGGTTTTGTAGCTGACTTTAAAGCCGCCAAGAACGATGACTTTAATACACCTAAAGCCATTGCCGTGATGTTTGAATTGGTAACCCAAATCAACAAGGCAGAAGGGGATGCTAAAAACCAATTAGCCTCACTGCTTAAAACCTTTGCTGATGTATTAGGTTGCCTACAAACCGATCCTGAAGACTACTTCAAGCAAGGTGTAGATGTAGACGAAGCGTACATTCAATCCATGATTGAAAAACGCGTTCAGGCGAAAAAAGATAGAGACTACGCATTAGCCGACCAAATTCGTGTTGATCTAGATGCTCAAGGTATTGAGCTTCAAGACAGCCGCGAAGGCACCACTTAGGCTAAAAAGTAGATATCAAATTTGTCGTTAAAATTTGATAT
>CAJXIT010000221.1 GCA_913054055.1 uncultured Thalassolituus sp. | reverse complement strand
GCTTGAGCATATAGCTCAAACTTTTAGGAGAAAATAACAATGTCAAAAGGGCATTCTCTACAAGACCCTTACTTAAATGCGCTTCGTAAAGAACGCATTCCTGTATCTATATTTTTAGTAAACGGCATCAAACTGCAGGGTCAGGTTGAGTCGTTTGATCAGTTTGTCATTGTGCTTAAAAACACGGTTAGCCAAATGGTTTATAAACACGCCATTTCTACCGTTGTGCCTTCGCGCAATGTTCGTCTTGCTCCGGCTGGTGAAGGCGAAGGCGAAACGGCCTAATTTTCTGTAAAGCTCAGCTTTACTCAATGTTAACCCCTCTTCGGTCACTCTGAAGTAGGGGTTTTCATTTATTTATCATATCGAGGTTAAATTTGTTTTTTGAACGTCCCGATTCCGGTGAAGGTGCAATTCTCGTACACATCGATTTCCCAGAGGGCGCCGAAAAGGAAGATCCGCGCGAATTTGAAGAGCTAGTACGCAGTGCTGGTTTAGATACCCTTTCTTTAGTTACCGGTACTCGCAGTACTCCCGATCCTAGAATTTATATTGGCAAAGGCAAACTTGAAGAAGTGCGTGAAGCCGTTGAGTTTTACGAGGCGGAACTGGTTTTATTTAATCATGCCTTATCGCCCAGTCAGCAGCGCAACCTAGAAGTAGAATTAGAGTGCCGTGTGGTTGACCGCACCGGTTTGATTCTGGATATTTTTGCTCAGCGTGCCCGTACCCATGAAGGTAAACTGCAAGTTGAGCTAGCCCAGCTGCAGTATCAGGCCACTCGCCTTGTTCACGGTTGGTCGCACCTTGATAGGCAGAAAGGTGGTTACGGCATGCGTGGTACCGGTGAGACTCAGTCTGAGGCTGACCGTCGCATGCTGCGTGATCGCGAAAAAGTGATCAACAAGCGTTTAGCCAAGGTGCAAAGTCAGCGTGATCAGGGTCGCCGTGCTCGTAAGCGCTCGGCCACGCCAACGGTTTCCCTTGTGGGGTATACCAATGCAGGCAAGTCCACATTATTTAATGCGATTACCAATGCTGAGGTGTATGCCGCAGACCAGTTGTTTGCCACCTTGGATCCTACATTGCGCCGCATGAATGTGCCTGGCATGGGTGAGATTGTATTGGTAGACACGGTAGGGTTTATTCGTCATTTACCGCACAAATTAGTAGAGGCTTTTAAAGCCACTCTGCAAGAAACCAAAGAAGCGGATTTACTGCTGCATGTCATTGACTGTGCTGATGATGATCGCCAGTTAAACATGGAGCAGGTGGAAATCGTTTTAGATGAAATTGAAGCGCTGGATCGCCCTACGCTTCAGGTATTCAATAAAATTGATATGGTACCGGGTGCTACCTCAAAAATTGACCGAGATGAAAAAGGTCTGCCTTGGCGTGTTTGGGTAAGCGCCAAGGATCGTAATGGTCTTGAGTTGGTTCATCAGGCCATTGGTGAGCTGTTAAGTACCACTTTGTTTGAAAAAGTGATTGAAATTGAGCCAAAAGATGGTCAATTACGATCTTTGCTGTACGCGCATAATGCGGTACTCAGTGAAAGCATCGAAGATAACGGTAATATCAAGCTGGAAATTCGACTTGAAAAAGATGACTTTCAGCGCATGCTTAGCAGAGCGGGTGTGCCAGTGGAGCGTTATATTCCACAAGAAAAAGAAGATTGGCAAAAATAATATCTGGCTAAGTGCCCAGATGATTTATATTTAGTGAAAATCATTGATTTGTTGTGATCTCGCCCATAAATAGGTGTTGTGATTTCAACGTAATGTATTCAAGATCGATAAATTAAACAGTATCTCTTAAAAACTAGAATAGTAATGGAGTAGGTATGGCTTGGAATGAGCCCGGTGGCGGCAAGAACAATAACGATAAAGACCCTTGGGGTAATAATAATCGTGGTAATCAGGGGCCGCCTGATTTAGATGAAGCCGTTAAGCAATTAATGGATAAGCTTAATGGTATGTTTGGTGGTAAAAAACCAAGCGGCCCTAACGGTGGTGGAAATGAAAGCTCGGGGCTTGGTCCTATTATTGCTGTTGCTGTTATAGGGTTAGCGATTTTTCTAGGGTATAACGCTTTTTATCAAATAGATGAACAGAATCGTGGTGTAGTTTTAACCTTAGGTAAATATAGTAGTACTAAGGGCCCTGGGTTACAGGTAATCGCACCTTTATTTCAAACTTTAGAGGTAGTGAATGTTACTGAAGTTCGTAATGCCACTCTAAAAGAGTTGATGCTTACACAAGACGAGAATGTGGTTGAAGTGGCCATGGAGGTGCAATACCGAGTGGTTGATCCGGTTGCTTTCAGTCTGCGTGTTGAAGCTCCTGAGCAATCATTGGCACATGCTGCTGAGTCAGCCCTTCGTCATGAGGTGGGTTCAACTGACATGGATCCAATCCTAACCTCTGGCCGTACATTATTGGCGGCCAATATTCGTGATCGTTTACAAACGTATATGACGGATTACGAAACAGGTATCGAAATCGATAAAATCAACATCAAAGAAGCAGCTGCTCCTCAACAGGTTAAAGCCGCATTTGATGATGTACAAAGTGCAAAACTTGATAAAGAGCGTTACATGAACGAAGCCGAAGCGTATGCCAATACGGTTGTGCCGGAAGCCCGTGGTAAGGCTCAGCGTATGCTTGAAGAAGCCAATGCCTATAAAGAGCAAGTAATTGCTCAGGCAGAAGGTGAAGCGGATCGTTTTACTAAGTTGCATAAAGAGTATCGTAAGGCACCAAGAGTAACCCGTGAGCGTTTATACCTAGACAGTATTTCTAAAGTTTATGGTAACGCCAGCAAAGTGATGGTGGACGTTGAAGGGGGTAATAACATGATGTATTTACCACTGGATAAAATCATGGATAACAATAAGCGTGCGCGTATTGATGAAGCCGATAGTGGCAGTGTAGACATCGACAGCATTACAAACCGAGTAGTTGAAGAGTTACGTCAGCGTCAAGCCAGTCGTAGGGAGGGTCGATAATGAGTTCAAGAGCCATAGTACTAGGTGTTGTTTCATTTCTCGTGTTAATGCTTGGTTTTTCTAGCGTATACGTTGTCAATGAAACAGAGCGAGCAATTAAATTGCGGTTCGGTCAAATCATTGAAGATGACATTAAACCAGGTGTGCACTTTAAATTGCCTACTAACTTAGTGCATGAAGTTAAAAAGTTTGATGCGCGCCTGTTAACCTTGGATGCTCGTCCAGAGCGTTTCTTAACTGCGGGTAAAAAATTCTTAATCGTTGATAGCTTTATTAAGTGGAAAATTAAGAATGTGCTTCAGTTTTATAAAGCAACCAGTGGCGGCGACCGCTACCGTGGTGCAACCCTGTTAGCCAGTTTGGTGAACGATGGTTTGCGTGCTGAATTCGCAAACCGTACTGTGCAAGAAGTGGTATCCGGTGAGCGTGATGAGCTGATGGCACACTTAACTAAAATCTTAAACGAACAAGCTCAGAGCCAGTTCGGTATTGAGATTGTGGATACTCGTGTTAAAGGTATCGATTTACCTGAAGACTTAATGGGCAATGTTTACCGTCGTATGTCGGCTGAACGTGACCGTGAAGCTCGTGAGCTTCGTTCTCAAGGTAAAGAGCTTGCTGAAGGTATTCGCGCCGATGCGGATCGTCAAAAGACAGTATTGGTAGCAAACGCTTATAAAGAGTCAGAAGTAACTCGAGGTGACGGGGATGCAAAAGCAGCCAGCGTTTACTCTAAAGCGTTTAATCGCGACCCAGAGTTTTATGCCTTTACTCGTTCTTTGAAAGCTTATGAAGAAACCTTCAATGGCCAAGAAGACGTACTATTGCTTAAGCCTGATAGTGATTTCTTCAAATACATGAAGAAAGCCAAGGGTAAATAACCTTAGGGTTTATTGAAAAAGCTCGCTACGGCGGGCTTTTTTTGTGCCTATAATCTTACTTCAGTGCTTGGTTTTTCAGGTTGCTGGTGGCTGAAAAGTGGCCAGTAAAACGGGTATTGGCCTTGGGATTCACATGAAAAACGTGTAGAATCCGCGAAACCGAGACGATTCTCGGTTTTTTTATGTGCAGGATGCACGGTATGACGCGGTTTCATGGATGAAAAGGAGCGTATATGTGCTTCTGTATAGCGGCTTCATGGATGAGAAAGAGCGCAAATATGCAGGATGCACGGTATTTCGCATTTAGCCAAGTCGGCTGTGTGATAGGTAGCGAAGCTTAATCAATGGAAAGCCCTTTCTGGCAACACTTATGGATCGCAATTAGCTTGGTGCTGGTAATTGAAGGTGTTTTACCTTTTTTGTACCCAGAGCGCTGGCGTCGACTGGTGGCTCAAATGGCTCTGATCGATAACAAAACAATGCGAACCATAGGATTGATAAGCATGTTAAGTGGCATAGGTCTGCTGCTTATCGTTACATGAAGTATGTATGATTTGAGATAGCTGCCTTGTTAAGCAGTGTGAATTAAAGAATTTAGAGATAGCGAATTCAGTATGAGCCAAGCAGATCGCTGGTTATTGCCTGACGGTGTTGAAGAACTTTTGCCTCCCGAGGCAAAGAGTCTTGAAGCAATGCGTCGCACCTTGTTAGATACATACGCATGCTGGGGGTACGATTTAGTATTGCCTCCTCAATTAGAATATTTAGAGTCATTGCTAACGGGTGTTGGCAGTGATTTAGATCTGTCTACTTTCAAGGTAACGGATCAATTGACGGGTCGTATGATGGGGGTCAGTGCCGACATCACCCCACAGGTTGCCCGTATGGATGCGCATAGCTGGGCCAAAGATGCGGTTACTCGTTTATGCTACTGCGGGCCTGTATTGCATACCCGTGCTCAGACCCTATTAAGCAGTCGCGCGCCGATGCAAATTGGTGCCGAGCTATTTGGAGAGTCAGCCCCATGTGCTGATATTGAAACCCTATCGTTACTGGTTGAATCGCTAAAAGCGGTCGGCCTTAAAAATATCCATTTAGACCTAGGTCATGTGGGTATTTATAAAGCTCTTGTGGAAGCGGCTAAATTAGATAGCACAACTGAAGCGCAAATTTTTGAAGCGCTGAATACTAAGTCAGTGACTGAATACCGTGTTTTATTAGAAGAAAAAGTGACGGATGAAAAGCTACAAGCAGCCTTCATAAGTCTACTAAGCTTGAACGGTGGTATTGAGGTTTTAGATCAAGCACAAGACTTGGCAGCGGTAGCTGAAATAGCATCACCACTGGCAAACTTAAAAGAAATTTGTACGGCCTTGCAGGCGCGCTTCCCTGAAGTGGATATTTTTATCGACCTTGCAGAGCTTCGTGGTTTTGATTACCACACGGGCGTGGTGTTTGCTGCGTACGTTGAAGGACATGGTCAGGCGGTTGCCCAGGGCGGGCGCTATGACGATACGGGGGCGGTATTTGGTCGTTCTCGCGCTGCCACAGGATTCAGTGCGGATCTTAAGCAGTGGGTAAAAATTATTACAAGTGACGCATCAATTCAGGGTGGCATTTTTGCTCCTGTGGGTGCGGACTGGTCTGCGGTGAGCGAACTTCGCTCGCAAGGCAAGCGAGTCATTAATGGATTATCGCCTACTGATACTCCAGCAGCCTTTGGCTGCACCGAGCAACTGACCAATTCCAATGGTCAGTGGATTGTAAAAACTGTTTAAATATTATTCTGAGCAAACCAAGCTATGGGCAAGAATGTCGTTGTACTAGGTACACAATGGGGTGATGAAGGTAAGGGCAAGATCGTTGACCTTCTAACCGAAAAAGCAACTGCGGTTGTACGTTTCCAAGGTGGCCACAATGCGGGTCACACCTTGGTAATTGATGGCGTTAAAACGGCGTTGCATTTGATTCCTTCTGGTATCTTACGTGATGGCGTTCAGTGCATCATTGGTAACGGTGTAGTAGTTGCACCTGACGCCCTATTAAAAGAAGTTCGTGCACTTGAAGAGCGCGGCGTACCTGTAATGGAACGTCTTCGTATCTCTCATGCTTGCCCATTAATTTTGCCTTTCCACATTGCGTTAGACCAGGCTCGTGAAATCGAGCGATCACCTGTCGGTGACCTCGAACAAAGCGAGGGCTGT
>CAJXIT010000220.1 GCA_913054055.1 uncultured Thalassolituus sp. | reverse complement strand
CTTGTATTTTCCTGCCTGTATCACCCCATAATGTTTCTAAAACTTTAATATTTGAACCTTTTATCGCATCATTAAAGCCCCTGTTTGCAGCAATGGACCACCCAACACCTTTTGGCCCAGGCAACCATAAAATGTTAGCTGTAGCCCCCTCTAAACGTTCAACAAGATAATTTCCGGTAAGGTTACCATTATCCCAATAAGTAGCAGCTGCTCGCCCAGTTATATTCTTGGCATTTACCCAGTTGATCATGTCTATTACCGGTTTACCTTGCTTTGTAAACTCATCTACAAGGTCGCTTAGCCCTTCATTGTTCACGCTGCTAAGTAACAAAGCATCTGCACCGCTATCCATACAATCTATAATTTGTTTGCGTTGAACTTGTAAACGTCCGTACCCTCCCGCTTCTTTGATGCGCATTCTCAAGCCAAGGCGCTTGGCCTCGTCAACCAGCGAAAAATTTACAGCTAACCAATAAGCATCTTTCAAGTGAGGGATTGCAGCACAAATTTTCCATGGCTTTGCTGCTTTTTTTAATGGTGTAAATAACTGCTCTTGCCTTTTAAGATCTTCATTAAATGGTGGATTCCATACATCCACCGTAAGAGGAAACCAGTTATTCGCTTGAGAACTGAAACTTACTAATAACAATAAATAAAAAATTTTACGCATAAGAGCCTCAATTCATTCCAATTTTTACATGAATGTGAGTCCCAGACCCATCTGACTTTAATAAGATACGACCGTTATGGGCATGTGCTACAAGTTTTGCCATATATGTGCCCAACCCATTTCCTTTCGATTTACCGTGACTAATATATTTATCGAAAAAGTGCTTCCTTATTTCAACAGGAATAGGGGTTGGATTACTAACACTCCATAGTTCCTCATCTTGATTGAATGACACCAGTACCGTTTGACCTTTTGTACTGGCCTCAATGGCGTTTCGTATTAAGTTTGAAAAAAGATTTCGAGCTAATGTAATATCAACATTAATATTCTCTCTAGCCACGTGGTCTAAATCCCAGTGAAGGTCAACACCTGCATCATCTGCTAATAAGTTCATTGCGGGTCTTAAGCCAGATAGAAAATTCATAATGCTGATATCTTTTCTATTTAGCGCTTGCTTACCTCGCTCTAATCTAGCAAGGGTGAGTGTTTGATCCACTTGATCCAGTGCTTGCTGAGCACTCTCACGTACTAAAGAAATTGTCTCATCAAGCTCCCCCCCACTTTCTGGCATCCTTTCAGTCGCGAGCATAATGGCTTGTAGAGGGCTTCTTAAATCATGCTGCATGATTCTTTCAGAGTCTTCTTTTTGCTGTACTGTCCTGCGTAACATCCGATTCTGATTTCTAAGCTTGTCTTCACGCTGCTTTAATCCAATATGGATATTCACTCGCGCTTTAAGTACAACGGGGTGCACGGGTTTCGTAACATAATCAACTGCACCTAATATGAGCCCCTTAGCAACATCATCAGGTCGATCTTTAGCGGTTAAAAATAAAATTGGGATAGATTGATAGTCAGAATGCTCTTTTAGCCACTGGCAAAATTCATAGCCATCTTCATCAGGCATCATAATATCCAGCAAGATTAGGCTGGGTGGAAATTTCTCTAAAAGTTTACGGGCAACCTGTGTGTTGTTGGCAGGCTTCACTTGGCATACGTCTTTCAGACTACCGACAATAACATCTAAATTATCGGCATTATCATCGACTACTAGAACAGTCGCCTTTTCGATCTGAATTTGTTCCTCTGCTAGCCCAAGTACTTCTGGGCTAATAGGAGAGTCTAAAATCGCCAATATTTCTTGTTCACTTACAAACTGTCCTGAAAGCAGCTTTTGAATCCGTTCCATGATCAGCTGTAACGTAAAAGGCTTGACCAGAAAATCGTTAACTTTATGCTTAACAGCTTCCTCCACCATGCTTCTACTGGTTTCAGCCGTAACCAGCATAACAGGTGTATTATGAAGCTGCTTATCTGCACGAATGGTCTGAAGTAGTTCTAAGCCATTCATTTTTGGCATATTTAAATCAGATAAAACTGCGTCAAACTGGCTTTCACGCAGCAGCTTTAATGCCTCTTCACCATTATTGGCCTCACCCACAAGTGCAGCTCCCATCAATATGAGCTCTTTGCGAATGGTCTTACGAATGGCTTCAAAGTCATCAACCAGCAGTATTCGCTTTCCGGTGATTTGCATAGCTTTCTAGGTCATTTAAGTATAAGTGGCTACTATCAGCTTAGACTAGGATAGTATTCTTGGCTGGATACTTAATAAGTTTTTGCTTAACTAATTACCATAGAACTATTAAGACTCAATTCCCACTAAGTCTATTAAATAATTAGTTAGTATGAGACCCAAAAGAATCTAGATATAAGTGAATAAATCTAGGTTCTACACCAAATATGCTTTGTGAATACTAGAGATTAAGATAGGCGGACTGAATGTAAGGGTTATTTCTAACTAATCGGATATCTAAAGACAATAAATACTTATTTATATTCTAAATAACCAGTTTAATAAGCCCGACTTTTCGGGCTTATTAGTAACAGTTTATTCATCTCGCCAGGCTGTTCTAAAGGCGCTAAAAAACGGCTCCATCAAGTATTGCAAGGGTGTGGATTCACCGGTAACGATGAGTACTTCAGATGGCATACCAGGTTGTATTTTGTTTTCTGGTAATAAGGTTAACGACGTTTCTGGAATCACTATCCTAGCCAAGTAATAACTCTCTAGAGTTTGCGGGTCTTCAAAAACATCCGCAGATACAGATTCAACAACACCATCAAATTCGGGGAATTCATGCACTTTGTAAGATGAGATTTTTATGCGTGATTCAAGTAATGGATAGACCTTATCAACATCCATCGGTTTGACTCTGGCTTCAATGATCAATTCATCTTTTTCAGGTACAACTTCAAGAATGGTTTCAGCCGGTTTAATAACAGAACCCAGAGTGTGTACATTTAAGCCTACCACTGTCCCGGTTACTGGAGATCGTATTTCAATTCGTTCCAACACATTATTCGCCGCACTGATCCGCTTAGAGCTGTCTTTTAAATTCAACTGCACTTCTGATAACTCTTTTGAAGCTGTTTCTCGATAATCTTGTTCTACACGTAACGATTTAAACTCAATTTCACTGTACTGAACTTTTAAACTTGCTGCCTGAGACTTAAGCTGGGCTATCTCTCCTTTTAATTCGGAACCCCCTCTTTTCAGCTCTAAAAAACGTAATTTATTGGCCAGCTGTTGCTGCATTAAACTTTCCCATGAAGACAGTTCATCTTCAATAAAAGAGAGCTGTTCATTCTTAGCTTCAATCTCTAATTTTATGCCTTTAATTTGTTCTGTAATCTGAATTGTTTGATTGGATAAAATATCCAACTGGCTTTTCAAGTTACTTTCGCTGATATTAAATCCATTAATTGCACTTTCTACCTGAGCGATAACCCAAGGTGATGCATCATCATTAATTATTTTCTTTGAAAAATTTGGCTGTTTAATTCTATCTCGCTGTGCAGTCAGTACCGCTTCTCTAATTTTCAGTTCATGCCACTGAGCGGATATTCGATCGAAATCTGAATTTGCAAAGGTTTCATCAAGGGTTAAAAGTAGCTGTCCGTGCTGGACTCGCTCACCTTCTTTCACCAAAATATTTTTTACAATCCCCCCTTCAAAATGCTG
This sequence comes from uncultured Thalassolituus sp., assembly GCA_913054055.1. Classification (GTDB taxonomy): domain Bacteria; phylum Pseudomonadota; class Gammaproteobacteria; order Pseudomonadales; family Oceanobacteraceae; genus Bermanella. The sequence goes on along the minus strand of CAJXIT010000220.1, from coordinate 2,437 downwards.
AATCTCTTTTCGTTCCGAGTGTACTTTCACTTTTCCGATTGCAACAACCGCACTATCCAGTGGCGTGAGAGCTGACCAGAGTATTGAGCCAAACACCCCAAATAACACAATCATCGCACCGATTATATTGAGTCTGTCTAACTTATATGGCGCCGGAGGCGCTAAAATAACTTGCATGCTTATTCTCTAAATATTTTATCAGTGCTACACAGCAGCATTTGATCGTGGCTGTATTATCTTTTTTGGTTGAAGCTCAGCTAATACATCATCTCTTGGCCCATACATATCTAGCTGGCCAGACTTGATCACCGCAATTTTATTCATGCTTTCAAACAGATTTAATTGGTGAGCAACCATGACTACAGTACTTTCTCGCCTTCTTAAGGTTTTTAGAACGTTTAATAACGCAAGTACGCCATCCTGATCTAAATTAGATGTGGGTTCATCCAATATCACAATGGGCGGCTTATTAAAAACAGCCCGAGCTAAACCAATTCGCTGTCGCTGGCCACCTGAAAGGTTAGAGCCTGAAGGACCAACAAGCGTTTCATAACCCTTTGGTAAGGATAAAATCAATTCATGTGCTCCGGCTAATATTGCAGCCTGCACGACTTCTTCATCTTGCCCTTCGTTAAAGCGAGCAATATTTTCAGCAACCGTGCCATCAAACAATTCAACCTCTTGAGGTAAATAGCCGATAAAGTTTGAAAACTGTTCTCGGGTTTGTTTATTCATTTGCGCACCATCGATTCGAACATTGCCACTCACAGGCTGTGCAATGCCTAATAACAGTTTAATTACACTACTTTTACCTGAACCACTTGGGCCTATTACTCCAACACTGTCCCCAGCATTCACTTTAAAAGATAAATTCCTAATAATAGGGTGTTTATTGCCCTGATCATCCACTGCAACCGATACAACATTCTGTAAAGCTATATCGCCTTTTGGTTCAGGTAACTGCACTGTATTGTCCGTTGCTTGATATCTATCCATAAACTGAGTGAGTGAGCGGTAAGCTTCTTTGGTTTTGGCTAAGCTTCTCCAGCCTTGAATGGATTGCTCTACAGGAGCTAAAGCTCGAGCAATAATAATAGAAGCAGCAATCATGACCCCCGCTGTAGTCGCGCCTTAAATAGTTAAATACGCTCCAACCGCCAATACCGACACCTGAATGATTTGTCGAAAAACTTTCGCAATTGAACTAATTAATGCATTTCTATCAGAAGCTAACGTTTGATGCCCAAGACCCGCTTGTTGAAACATGCCCCAAATTTTTGTTAGTGCTGGCAGCATGCCCATGCCCAAAATGGCATCTTTGTTTCTTGCACTGTGTTCTACAAATCGAGAAGCGCCAGAGAATGCCTCGCTGGCTTTCTTAGAATTCACCTTGGTAATGGCATCATTAATAATAGCCAGAGCAAATAATACAATTGCACCTACCAATCCAATATGCCCTAACATGGGATGTAAAATATAAACAAAGCCCAAATACAAAGGCATCCAAGGTACATCAAATAAAGCCAATATATATGGGGCGTTTAAAAATGAACGAATTGAATTTAAATCACCAACGGCTTTTGTATTTTCACCTTCCGACATGACTTCAGAAAATGTGATTTCACCCAAGTCACGATCGAATTGAACGCTGATTCGATTCAACAACCAATTTCGAACAACCTCAACAAAACCAAGAATGATTAAACAGAAGAATGCGACGGATAATAAAGCAAGCAAGGTTTGCTCACTCTGAGATAACAAAACCCTGTCATATACTTGAAGCATAAATATAGGGGAGGTAAGTAATAACAGATTCACTACAAAGCTAAAAGCCAAGACGGAATACATTGACCGCTTGGCTTTAGATAAGGCAGCTTGAACTACGTTGCTGTCTAACATGTTTCTTTCCATGATAAATGACGATAACCATATCTAATAGATATGTAAAACAGCACCCTAAAGTACTGAACAATACTTTAGGGTGCAAGTTAAGCTGTCATAAGACAGCTTAATTTTGACTACGCCATGTAATCATTTTCAACCGAGACTATAACGGTTGCAGTATCAGAATTACCATCTGAATCTGTCACTGTATATTCAACGGCCGTATCAACTGATTGACCTTGGGCCAATGAGTCAAAGCCAGTAGAACTATCAAAGTCTACTGATCCGTCTTCATAAACCGTGAACCAACCGTCGTTATCCCCTTGGACCAATACAGAACCGTCCGTTAAGGCTTGGCCGTTTACAGATGTAACAACCAATGCATCTCCGTCAGGATCCGTATCGTTTGCTAATACAGAGCTTGATAGCGCTTCACTACTTCCAGCTGAAACAACAAAAGCATCATCTCCAGCTTCTGGGGCTTCGTTTTGACCGTTAACGGTGACGGTTGCTGTGGCTGTTGAGCTAGCACCGTTTGCATCCGTTACCGTAT
>CAJXIT010000219.1 GCA_913054055.1 uncultured Thalassolituus sp. | reverse complement strand
GCCCAAAAGATCATGCCTTTAAGTCTCGCCAGCATAATGTCAGTGGTGCCGAGTTTGATGACGACCACAACCTTTGGATTGGCCCCTTTGTAATGGCGGTTGTGAACACACGCGTGGTACATCGCTCCAATGCTTTATTGAATAACGCTTATAGTACGGACTTTCAATACAGTGAAGCCATGATGATGGGCAAAGGAAAAAAAGGGAAAAGCACCGCCCGCAATATGGGGTGGGGGTTAAACATCTTTATGATACTGGCTGCAATGGCACCCACACGTTGGTTATTAGAAAGGTTTGTATTGCCGAAACCCGGTGAAGGCCCTTCTCCTAAGGAACAAGAGAAAGGCATGTACGATATGCGCTTTATTGGCAAAACAGACACAGGGCAAAAGATCACTGTCAAAGTCACTGGAGATAAAGACCCAGGTTACGGCAGTACGGCTAAAATGCTTGGAGAAGCGGCCGTTTGCCTTGCTCAACTATCAAAAGAAGACAAAGCAGGTGGCTTCTGGACGCCTTCAAGTGCATACGGCTTAACCTTGGTTAATCGTCTTACTCAACATGCAGGATTAACCTTTGACGTTTTGGATTAAACCTATTTAGTCCCCTTCTACCAATGAAGTCTTAAATCCATTAGGCTTCATTGGTATTTAGATCAAAATACCGTATTCTAATATTTAACAGTCCCCCATTATCAGGAACCCTATGAGCAATATCATTCATCAACGCATTGAAGAAGCGCTAAAAGTTATGGTTCCCTTTGCTGCTCAAGCAGATGAAATATTAGAAGATCTTAAACAGGAACAAAAAGGGAATTTCAGCGCCATATTTCCAAAACACAGCTTGTTTAAAACCGTTGCGATTCGTTTCTTACCTTACATGGAAGAACTGGATCAAGACTTAAAGAACCTGCCCGAAGACATGCAGGACCCAGCTTTTGAGCCTCTGCTCACTGATCTTATGAAAAAGTTAGAGACCACTCAGCAAGTATTAAACAGCTTTCATGAACTAAGAGAATACGAAGAAGAAAAGTAATAGTTTTAAATAACTTCAACTGAAATAAAAAAGGCATTCAAATGAATGCCTTTTTTAGTTGTCATACCGAAGAGGTCATTACTGAGCCTGAGTCAACTCAGGTTCGGCATAACGCTCATTATACTGGTCAACCGATATCATGCGACCACTGGCTTCATCCCATAAAATGTATTTAAACGACTTCAATACATCCTTCAGTCTTAATGTAGGCACCTCTTTAAAGAGATGCTCGTATTCTTCATGGCAAGCACGTAATTTATAATTAGGGATACGCGCTGACAAATGATGAATGTGGTGATAGCCAATATCAGCCGTAAACCAATGCAAAATACGCGGCAAATCTAAGTAACTTGTGCCTTCAATGGCCGCCGTATTGTAATCCCAGCCTTCATCACCGGTAGCATAAGAATCTTCGAAGTTATGCTGAATGGTAAATAAGATTATGCCTAACGCCCCTGCCAGCGACAAAGCAATGATATAAATTGTCATGAAAGGTGCAATGCCAAAATACCAGCAACCAAATACAATCAAACTGATCAATACAATATTGTTGGCTGCCATGTGACAGTATTCTTTCCAGTCTGCCCAAAACTTGGTTTCAAAGCTGTCGGCAATGTCTGTGAAGCTGGTTTTTGGAGCACTTAATTTACTTTTTATGGCATGGAAGAAAAACTGAATGCTGCCTTTCAACCAAGTAAACCTTGGGGTAAAAATGAAATATAAAAAGCCACCAAATGGGGCTAATAAGATATTACGTCCATTCACATAGGAGCGCTTTTTCTTATCTGATAACTCTGAATACTCTTCGCTGGATAGAACCGCTAATGGGCCTCGATATTTATTCCAATTACCATTTGTGGCGTGGTGATAAGCGTGATGTTTTGACCAAACATATTCTGGTACGCCACACATGACCCCCATGATAAAGCCAGCAATGCTATTTTGACGGGGAGTCACAAATAAACAACCGTGACCGGCATCGTGCATCATCATGAATACACGCATAATCCATAAAATAAGCAGGAACACTAAGCCTGCTGTTAGCCAGTAAGAAATGCTTAAGCTTTCAATGGCAAAGTAAAACAATGCAAAATAAGGAATCATAGTAGATAGCATTTGATACATGGCAAAGCCATTGTTTCGCTCTGCGTATTTTTTAATCAACTCGCTTTTCTCGAGTTTTAGTCGCTCGGTTGCATTCATTATTATTATCCGAATCGGGCGCTAGGCCCTATGCTGGTTAAGTCTAAGTGCCACACAGCATACACCATAACTTTTAGAATTCATGATCTTTTGGAATAATTAGGCCACTTCAAACCCTATTAAATACCCTGTGAAACAGAGGGTCATTTATAGAACAGTTTGTTTCAATTTTAAAACCAATAAGGCTAGCTAACCGGCTTAACAACTGGGTAATAAATATCTCCCCAGTCCTCGTCTGATGCCGTTAGCATGATTTCAATCACCGTTGGCATTAACGCCCCCAGCAAATCAGCTCCATCTTGCACCTGTTCTCGGTTCACTTGGCTGCCATACGTGGCGCCACCGTGCAGTAATTGATTACGCAAAACGAACAAACGATCCAAAACAATGCTTAACAGTTCGGGCACTTGTTGACGACTCAAATTATTCAGTGCCGCCACGCTCAAACGGTCAAACTCTTCCTGCCATGAACTATCATTTTGATCGCGGCGCTTAGCGGCCCAGAAGCCATGAAATACATAAGGGTTTTTAATAATGGCTTTGACTGGCCCTGAATAGGTTTCCCATAAAATAGCGTATATTTTTTTATCCGTATCATGCTTCACTAGTTTTTCCACAAACCGTAAAAATGCGAAGCGCTCAGCCAATGACTCACTTCCCCCCTCATCAATGGCGTAACACGCGTTAAAGCTTATCCATAGGCTAATCAATTTTACATCGATGTCATCTTGTTGTTCAGCCGCGCAACCTAACCAACTGGTGGCACGATGCAAGCGAGTGGCGTGCATCTCAGATAAAGCGTCTCGCTTGTCTTTTAACGCTTGCTTGATGGTTTTATGGGTCTGTTGAATGGACATATTTTTTATTATGAATGACGACTGAAATGAATAGCTGAGTGTGTGGGTTTTAATAATGGAAAACAAGAGGGGCTGATTGGCAAATAAAGCGGTTCTGGGTTTCGGCAAACGGGAATGACAAAAAGTGTCGTCTGAATTTATAGCAGGTCGCCTGCAAGCAGCCTCTTACATGGTTCAAAACGTAGGATAGGGTAGCCGTGAGTTTTACGAGCAGCGTAACCCATCAGTAAGATGAGGCGCTTAAGTTTTTAAAGAACGATTTTTATTGGTCTTTTTAACGCCGCTATATCAAATATTGCTAAGCGTATGCGGCGAAGGCCTAGTGAGGCAAAAAATGATTTGGGTGAGGCGTGTATGACTATACATAACGATTCCCAAATCATTTTTTAACAAAGCTAGGGCGAGTGAGCCAGCTTAGTGGTGGTGACCGCCTTCGCCGTGTACATGCCCATGAGACAGCTCTTCCGGCTCTGCATCTCGAACCGTTTCAACGCTGATATCAAATGTCAGTGTATAGCCTGCTAATGGGTGGTTCGTATCCACGTCCACATTGAATCGACCTACTTTTACGATAGTGACGTCACGCATGCCTTTATCTGTTTGCACTTTAACCGCCTTGCCTTTTTCCAGCTTACCCTTGGTGGCAATGTGCTTGATCGGGATACGCTGAATGGCGTCTTCGTTACGCATGCCATACGATTTTTCTGGTGGTAAAGTTACTTGAAACTGATCCCCTTCTGCCTTGCCTTCAAACTCTGCTTCTAAAGCTGGCAAAATATTATTATGGCCAAATAAAAAGGTCATAGGGTGTGAATTAGTACTGGTTTCAAATGCGTTGCCTGTTTCATCCGTAAGGGTGTAATGAAAATAAACAACGTCGTCTTTTTTAATGGCCATGATGCTCTGCCTTTTACAAATCATGTTAAATGGGTGTTGCGGGCATTATACCCGCTCTGTAAGTGAAAAGAATGGCTATCTCACTTGCCGGATAACAATCCGCTACCAAGGAAGTGCTGAACCATTTGAGTGCCAAAAACCACCTGTATTTTCTAGGCTCAATTCATTAATGCGTTCAATAAGACCACTGGCTGCCTGATCAGGAGTAATGTCGCCATTGAAGCCCACCATTCTGGTTTGAACAAAACCTGGATGCAGGACACATACAGCAATGCCCTGAGCTTTTAAGTCTTGTGCCAGGGACATAGTAAAGGCATTCAAAGCCGCTTTACTGGCGCGATACCCATAATAAGCACCGCTGGTATTATCTTCGATACTGCCCATACGACTGGTGATGTTGGCCACCTTGCTGCCCTCAGATAAGTTTGGCAGCAGAGCCTCTGTCACTTTTAACGGGGCAATGGCATTTACCTCAAACTGATCACGAATGGCATCAACATCCAACTGGCCTAATGTTTCATTCTTGAATAAACCAGCATTATTGATGAGAACATCAATTTTAGAACCCTTTAACGTCTGGGTTAGCTCAGATACAGCTTGATCATCGGTTAAATCCACTCCTGTAATAACCTTGCTTGCAATGGCCTCAAGTTCGTCAGAGCTTTCTCGGCAAACGGCCATGATCTCATGACCTGCATCGGCATATTGCTTTGCCATTGCCAAACCAATTCCGCGATTTGCTCCGGTTATCATTACTCTCATGTTCACCCCTACCTTGCTGTTTATTTCAATCTCCACATAATGGGTGTTTAATAACATTTATCAAGCTGCATAGGATGATAAGTAATGAAACCTGTGAGCCAGCCCTGCCTGCGTAATCAAGACCCCATTCTGCAAGTTATAAAAGACTATTTAGTAGACCCTTGCCACATATTAGAAATCGGTTGTGGCACTGGGCAACATGCCGTGTACATGGCTGAAAACTTACCACATTTAACCTGGCATGCCACCGATCGCTTTGATGCCATTTACGGCGCAAATTTGTGGATAGAAGCATCACAACGATTGCCCCTTGCCACAGAATTAGACATTTCTATGCCTAACTGGCGATCATCACTTTTATTTTCGGTAGACCATGTTTATAGCGCCAATGTGATTCACTTTGTTTCAATGGAAGTGATGCAAAATATGTTTATAGAATTAAAAACATTACTAAATATAGGTGCCATGGTATTTTTATACGGACCGTATAACCAAAACGGTTTCACCAGTGAGGGCAATGCAAGACTAGATGTTTGGCTAAAAGCAGACATTGATAAACGTGCAGGCATTAAGGAGATTGATGATATTAAAACACTGGCAAAAAACGCAGGATTAACACTCATTGCTAACCATAATATGCCCGCCAACAATCATTTATTAGTACTTAAAAAAAAGGCTAAGCGGTTTTAAATTTTGGGCTCCCGTGGCATTTTTCCATTAACCATGATTCCATCATGTGCTAGAAGCCCAAGTATTTCCCTATGTTCATCCCTGTTCATATTAAGCCATACCTATGGGCTGGATTAATATTTGTCAGGCCGGTTATCCTATGGCCTTTCTATCCCGCGTCCTTACTTTATTTAACGGCTAAATACAGAAAAACTTAAGCCACTTCATGTAATAAAATATCCTGTTAAAACACACCTTCTAATAAGAAGGGTTGTGTTGCAATGCTTTTGCCATTCACTAAAACTTCTAACAAATGCTCGCCATTATAATATTTCCGAGTTGTCACCGGTTTAATGGCATGTGCTTTTTTGCCTTTAAAGCTAGCGTCTTTATTTAAGCTGGTCACTTTCCACTTAAATACCTTTGCAGCCAAACTGCCATTGGCTTTTTGAAAATGAATGGCATAGTCGATAATCATGTCACGGCCTGAATCTGGGCCGTCAAACGACAGGTTAAAGTTTAATTTTTCACCATATTTAATGGTATTCTGTTGAAGCTCAAGCTTTATATTATTTATCTTAAATGGCTTAAACCCCAGCATATTTAATGTGGGCTGATGTCCTTGTTTTATTAAGGTTCGACATGCGTGTTTAATCAGCCGTGTACGCTGAGCATTGCTAGGTTCTAACCAAGGTTCTATTTTTTTCTGAAGGTAGTCCGGATGATCTTTT
>CAJXIT010000218.1 GCA_913054055.1 uncultured Thalassolituus sp. | reverse complement strand
CCATTGTAGCAGCCACCGATCACTACTTAATTGTTCTGTATCAAGGGTAGGGATAACCCTTGGTCACTATCTAAAGCCCTGTTATGGCGCTGGCTAGTTGACCCAAGGGTTTTGTTCGTTTTATGCTCAAAGCACAATGGGTTTGGTTACTAGGGAATTCACCGTGGAAATAGCCACAGCGCAGGCCATTCGAGTGTTGGTTGAAGGGAAAGTACAAGGTGTGTATTACCGAGCTTCTACGGCTAAAAAAGCCAGTGCGTTGGGCTTGGTCGGTTGGGTGCGTAACTTGGAAGATGGCCGTGTTGAATTCATGGCTCAAGGGGCGCCTGAGCAATTAGATAGTTTATTGCAGTGGAGTCACAAGGGGCCTGTTCTGGCTAGAGTGGTAAATGTGTACCACGAATTGGCAGAAATAGACCAGCAATTATGTGAATTCAGTGTGCTTAAGTGACTGTTCACTAGTACGTTAGCCTGATAATCTAACCCTCAAATAAACGTCTGCTGCACTTGCTGGTTGAGTTCGCGTCGGATATTCGCACCACCCATATAAAAACAATAAAAAGAATACGTTTATGAAATCGCCCCTTTCACTGAGCCAAGCCACCGTTATCCTATGCTTACTTTCCATGGGTGCCTGCAGTTCTATGCCAGGTACATTAAGTGGTAATGATCTAAGCCATTTGAGCCTACGTGATAAGCGCATGGCCGATAAAAAAGTGAAAGTGCTACAAGAGTCGCCTCAACAGGTGGGTGTTGTTTTGGGTAAGGTTGAAAGCAAGCGCTGTCAAAGCAGTATGTTTAGCGAAGCGCCGGAAGAAAAAACCATGCTGGTGGATATGAAGGCCGAAGCCTATCGCTTAGGCGCGAATGCCATTAGCGACGTTGAAATTAAACAGCAAGGTGCCATGGGTGAAGGGTGCTGGAATGTCTATACCGCTACAGCAAACATGTTGGTGGTTGAGTAATCGAGAGTGAATGAACGTTTCTGTGTCGCTTTGGTTTTTAAAGGGCATTAGTATCAATAAAAAAGCCGAATCATGGATTCGGCTTTTTTGTGTCCGCTGAATAGCGGTTCGCATTACTGAGTATTGGGGTGATTGTCATGCCAATGCTGAGCAATGTCACTTCTGCGGCATACCCAAGCATCGTCATGTTGCATCACATAATCTAAAAAGCGGCCCAAAGCCGCGGCACGGCCAGGTCGACCCACTAAGCGGCAATGCAGGCCAATGCTCATCATTTTTCCGCCTTCTTCACGCAATACATCAAAGCTGTCTTTTAAATATTGGTAAAAATGTTCACCGGTGTTAAACCCTTGGTTTGTGGCAAAGCGCATGTCATTAGCGTCTAAGGTGTAAGGGACAATTAGGTGGTTGTCGTAACCATTTTCCCAGTAGGGTAAGTCATCTGCATAGGCATCGGCATCGTATAAAAAGCCGCCTGCTTCATTGACCAGTTTACGGGTGTTTGGACTCATGCGCCCTGTGTACCAACCCACTGGGCGCTTGCCTGTGACTTGGGTGTGTATGTCGATGGCTTGTTGAATGTGCTGTCGTTCAATGTCTTCGGCCACGTACTGGTAATCAATCCATTTTAAGCCGTGACTGGCAATGTCCCAGTCTGCTTCTACCATGGATTCAACAATGGGCAGATTACGCTCTAAGGCGGTGGCCACACCAAATACCGTTACTGGTAAGTTACGCTGGGTGAACATGCGGTGTAGGCGCCAGTAACCAGCGCGGCTGCCGTATTCGTAAATGGATTCCATGTTCATATGGCGCACCCCTTCAAGGGCGGCGGCACCTACAATCTCAGATAAAAAGGCTTCAGACGCTTTGTCACCGTGTAGGACGCAGTTTTCACCGCCTTCTTCATAGTTAATGACAAATTGCACAGCAATCTTTGCCTTATTTGGCCAGTTTGCAGCGACCGGGGTTTGGCCATAGCCAATCATATCTCTTGGATAGGGGGCTGTGTCGTCTGGAGTGCTTTTTTGATCTGTCATAGTCAGCCTAGGAATTTACAAAAATAATAATGTTGCACAGTGTACCTAAAATCACTTTATTGACCAAGTGGTCAGCTTTAGGTGTGTTCATATAATTGCTTAGATAGTTTGAAGTTTAAGCATATCATGAGCTGCATGGGTATGATCAGCGATCAATTGGTTCAAATCCCCTCCTAGCCATGTTTTGTCTTTCACTTTCCATTGGCCTGCTATCATAACCGCATCCGCTTGTGAGGCACCACATAACACAAGTGCAGCTAACGGGTCATGGCTGCCACTGAACCTGGCTTCGTCTAATTTAAAGCACGCTAAATCGGCTTGTTTGCCCACTTGCAGCTGCCCAATGTTATCTCTATTTAATACTTGGGCACCGCCTTTTGTGGCCAGTTCAAATGCATCAAAGTGGGTAAACTCATCGGCTTCGTAGCGTAAGCGCTGAATTAGTAGGGCTTGTCTGACCTCTTGGATTAAATTGCTGTGGTCATTACTGGCGCTTCCATCAACACCTAAGCCAACACGAACACCAGCGGCTTTTAGTTCGTTTACTTTGGCGATGCCGGATGCCAAAACCATATTTGAAGAAGGGCAGTGACACACACCCACTTTGGCGTGTCCTAAGCGTTGAATTTCATCGTCATTAAAATGTATGCCATGGGCTAACCAAGTTTTATCATGCATCCAGCCAACACTTTCTAAATAGTCAACCGGACGCTGCCCAAACATTTTTAAGCAGAACGCATTTTCGTCTTCTGTTTCAGCCAAGTGAGTATGTAAATTCACATCATATTGTTTCGCCAACTTGGCTGTTTCGATCATGAGTTCTTGGGTCACTGAAAATGGAGAGCAGGGTGCCAATGCAATTTCAATGAGGTTGTCTTGCTGATGATACTTGCGAATAAGCCTTTCACTGTCTTCTAAAATGCGTTGTTCGGTTTGTACCACGGGCTGTGGTGGTAGTCCCCCTTGGTCTTGCCCTAGGCTCATGCTGCCGCGAGTCAAGGTTGCGCGCATACCAAGTGATTGTGCAACGGAAACCTGTTGATCTATGGCGTTATCTAAAACCTGTGGAAATAAATAATGGTGGTCGCTGACCGTGGTACAGCCGCTCATCAGTAATTCAACCATGGCTAATTGGGTGGCCAGTGCATGCCATTGCGGCTGCAATTCAGCCCAAATTGGATAAAGGGTTTGCAGCCAAGGAAATAGTTTTTTATTTAATGCAGGTGGGCAGGCTCGGGTTAAGGTTTGATAAAAATGGTGATGCGTATTGATTAAGCCAGGAATAACAACGTGATCTTTAGCATCAAAAACGGATTGGTATTCAGTGTTGGGTGATTGCCCCTTGGCAATTAATTCAACGATTTCTGTGCCTTTGATGACAAGGCCGTTAGTGGCGTCTTGATCATTGCCGGTATAAATAGCAAGTGGGTGCTTGATCCAAATGGCAAGGTTTTGCTGGGTATTCGAAGTCATCTCATGTACTCATTAAAAGGTCACTCTTTGATGGTGCTCAATGAGTGATTTATCTCTATCAGAAACATGGCAGTGACTTGCGTGTTAATCTGCCAAATTGTCAAAAAATTATATCAGAGTAAAAAAGAAAACGTTATCGCTTTGTGTGTTCCAAAATATGGCGAGATTGGTAGTCATGCTTTAAATGTGTGCGTGATAGGCTGGGCTGGCAGGTCATTGATGTGTATAGACCCTATGTTTTTAGGTGTTGAGCTAGGGTACTTAAAAATTGACTGGTTGGTCATGAAATTGCAAGGGTAATGAAAATTACATAAAGATCTAAAAGGAAATCATATGCAGTCTAATGATGAACTCATATATGGCTTAGACGATAAGCCGAGTAAACCACAAGCTTTTTTAGCAGGTTTACAACACGTTTTAGCCAGTTTTGTTGGCATTATTACACCTTCTCTTATTATTGGTGGGGTGCTGGGCTTAGGCAGTGAAATTCCTTACTTAATATCCATGGCACTGATTGTTTCGGGTGTGGGCACCTTTATTCAGGCGCGGACATTTGGTCCTGTGGGTTCTGGTTTGGTGGCAATACAAGGCACCAGTTTCGCATTTTTAAGTGCAATTTTGGCAGCTGGTTTTTTAGTCAAAGCGAAAGGAGGCACACCGGATGACATTCTGGCCATGATATTTGGCGTGTGTTTTTTAGGGGCTTTCATTGAAATTTTCTTATCTCAATTTTTATACAAGCTTAAGTTTTTCATTAACCCTTTGGTTACCGGTATTGTGATTACCACGATTGGTTTATACCTGATTAAAGTCGGCATGACCGATTTAGCAGGTGGCTTCAAAGCCCCTGATGCAGGTTCATTAGAAAACCTTGCCCTTGGTTTTGGGGTGCTAGTTACCATTATTGTTTTAAATCAGTCTAAAAATATGTATTTGCGCAGTGGTTCTATTTTCTTTGGTTTAATCGCAGGGTTTATTGCGGCTTACTTCATGGGCAAAGTGGATTTTTCAAAGCTTGCGGACATGAGTTTAGTTGCCATTCCAATGCCGTTTAAATATGGGTTTGATTTAGATTTTGCGGCATTTTTACCTGTGGCATTAATTTATGTGATAACAACCATTGAAAGTTCAGGGGATTTAACAGCCACCAGTATGATCTCTAAGCAGCCAATTACGGGTCCTGTTTATATGAATCGCATTAAAAATGGCGTACTGGGTGATGGTGTGAATTCTATGATTGCGGCTATGTTCAATACATTTCCAAATACCACGTTTAGCCAAAATAATGGTGTGATTCAATTAACAGGCATGGCCAGTCGTTACGTGGCATTTTGGGCGGCAGGTATTCTTGTGGTGCTAGGCTTGTTTCCAGTAATAGGGGGCGTGTTTCAGCAGTTACCTAAACCGGTATTAGGTGGTGCCACATTGGTGATGTTTGGGACTGTGGCTGCGGCAGGGATTCGAATTTTATCGACTATCGAATTGAATCGACGCAACATGTTAATTATGGCCGTATCCTTTGGTTTGGGTTTAGGTGTGGCAATGGTGCCAGATGTGATGAAAGAAATGCCGAAAACCATTCAAAACATCTTTGGTAGTGCCGTGACCACCAGTGGTATCACAGCGATTTTACTCAACCTTTTATTACCTAAGAGCCTGGAAGATGAAAAAATGACAGAGGAGAGACCGGCTTAATCATCACAAACAGTGAGTTAACCATTAAGGGTGCAGCAGCACCCTTTTTTTATGACCTTGCGATGTGAATATTTAGTTGGCATGCATCTCTTAACAGCAATAAGTAAAGCGTAATAAATTAAGAGCAATAAAAAAGGCTGTCATGCAGCCTTTAATATAATTCTTTGGTAATCACTTTTTTATTTAATTGGAATGTCCAATCCTTTCAGAATAATTTCAGTTAGAAAAGTTGTGATTTTATTAATTTCTTCATCGTCGTATTCGCGACGGTTGGTGACTTCTAGCACCTGTGTCTCAAAGTCAGCATAGTGCTGTGTACTGGCCCAAATCATGAAAATAAGGTAACTGGGTTCAACCTTTCTCATTTTACCCTGAGCGATCCAGCTGTTCATTACGTCGCTTTTTTCACGGACCCACTGACGCATGTCTTGGCTGATATGCTCTTTTAAGTGCGGGGCACCTTGAATGATTTCCATGGCAAATATTTTAGAGCCATTAGGGTTTGTGTAAGACAGCTGCATTTTAGCGTGAATGAACTTGCTGAGTACTTCAGCTGGGTCACTGTCATTATTCATATCAGCCAATACATGGTTCCAAGCGGTCATGATTTCTTCAAGTACTACTCGGTATAAGTTGGCTTTGTTTTTAAAGTAATAATGAATGTTGGCTTTGGGTAGTTGTGCGCGGTCAGCAATGGATTGCATGCTGGTGCCTTTAAAACCATGCAATACAAATTCTTCTTGTGCTGCTTGTAATATTTGTTGGCTATTGCGTGTCCGGATATTGCCGGCTTTGCTTTTTTCAGAACTCACGGTATTTGAAACCTAGTAGAGGCAGTTAACCCCATTATAACAATATTTTAGCTAACTGTTTAAATAAAAATAAAGGGCCTATTGGGCCCTTTATGTTTAAGCTAGTCTATAGATCGAAATCTTATAGGTGTGCTTTAACTAGTAAGCTTACTGCGCTTTGGTCAGCAGTATCTA
>CAJXIT010000217.1 GCA_913054055.1 uncultured Thalassolituus sp. | reverse complement strand
ATGTAACTGACAACAGTGATACCTAACAAGATAGCAACTGACAGCCAAGGTTTAGCCAAAGCATTTAATAGGATAGATTTATAGCGAACATGAAGTGCCGTATTAAACACGTCATCACTATTACCAGTTTGATCACCCACTTTGAAAAAGTAAGAACCTAATAACGGTGCAACCGTTACCGCTAACACCCAAGACAAAAAGAGAGATATTAAGATCACGGCAAACAATGAGAATAAAAATTCTCCAGTAGCATCATCTGATAATCCAATGCCTGAGAATGCCATGATACCGATCACCGTCGCTCCCAATAACGGCCATTGTGTTTGCTTAACAATGACGCTGGATGCTTTGATGGCGTTCTCGCCACGCTGCATTCTTAGCATCATGCCTTCTGCTACCACAATGGCGTTGTCAACTAACATCCCCATTGCAATCACAAGCGCACCTAATGAAATACGCTGTAAGTTCAAACCATACAGCCACATGCATAATACTGTGCCCATTACGGTTAAAAATAATACGCCACCTACCACAATACCGGCACGCCAACCCATGAATAAACATAAGGTTCCGATAACTACGGCCACAGACATGATTAGGTTTAAGATAAAGCCGGATACGGATTCATCCACCACTTTGGCTTGATCGTAAATAGGAGAAAGGTTAATACCGACAGGTAAATCTTTTAGAATACTGTCGATCTGGGCACGCACTGCATTACCCACTTTCACCACGTTAGCTTCTTTATGGGCGGCTACCGCTAAGGTAATGGCAGGTTGACCATTATGACGAATCAGTACCTCTGGAATATCCACCACATCTAAACTGATGTCCGCAATGTCTTTCAAACGAATCTGACTGGTGGTACCTGGAATACCAATTGTAATGTTTTCGATTGAGTCGGTTTTCGATTCCACACCACCAATGGGTACACGAATACGCTGCCCTTCTACCAATAAGCGGCCATTACTATAAGGACGCAAACTAAAACTTAACGCATTTTTCACATCTGGTAATGACACGCCCAGATTCGCTAATTGAGAAGTATCAATGTTCACAGTGATCTGTTCTTTTAAAACACCGGTCACATCTACTTTTGTCACATTAGGCACAGTTAATAGATCACGACGAATAATACGAGCAAATTCACGCAGTTGATAAGGGGTAAAGTCGGGTGCGGTTAACGCAAAATACAACCCATATACGTCACCAAAATCATCCACCACTTGAATTGGGCGCACACCGGACGGTAACGAGTTTTGAATGTCACTCATGCGTTTGCGCAACTCATCCCAAATCTGCGGTAATAAATGACCGTCAAACGTATCTTTCATTTCTACCGTGATTTCAGACACGCCAGGTTTAGACACGGATTTTACTTCTTTAATTTGAGACATTTGCTGCAATGCAGTCTCAATAGGTTCGGTTACCTCTCGCTCAACTTGTTCGGCACTGGCACCAGGGTAGGCCGTGACAACCATTGAGGCTTTAATCGTAAAGGCAGGGTCTTCTAATCGACCAATCTCTCCTAAACCAATTAAACCACCTACAAACGATATGATGATCAACAACCAAGTATTAACTGGCGTTGTTATGGAAGCCTTTGCAATATTCATTATTACAACTCTCCAGTTATTGCTTCACGAAAGGACGCACAAGCAGCCCTTCTGTCATTTGTGAAACGCCAGCAGAAATCACTTTTTGTCCAGGTTCTAGACCACTTAATACCACAACCCAGCCGTAAGCCATTGGACCCACCATCACCTGCTTTTTACTAATGCGCATGGTTTCGTCATTTAAAACCCATACAAACAAGCTATCATCATTGCCTGTCATAATCGCATTAACCGGAACGCCTAATACCACTGGCATACTGTTGGCATCACCACTAATGGTAACGGTTGCGCGAATACCCGGTGTGATATCTAAACCCTTTGGCGCCTTCATGGCATAGATCACTTCATAGGTCTGACTAATTGGGTTTGGCTCAGTACTGTGCTCTACGTACTGAATATTAAACGTTTGATCGATGGCCCCATCAATATAAGCCGTCGCAAGACTCACTTGATCACGACGATAGTTACTGATGACACGCTCTGGTACATCAAACTTGAAATGGATACTTGATAGATCTTGTAAACGAGCAATGGCAGTTCCCGCTTTTATAAAGCCTTTATTTTCAATTAAACGCTTAGAAACCAACGCATTGAATGGTGCGCGTAATGTTGAATAGCTTAAATTTGCGCGGGCATTTTCCAAATCAATTTCAGCAAGGTCATAATTCACTTGCGCATTATCCACTGACTGTTCAGAGCCAATCCCTTTTGTAGCGATGGTCTGCACACGCTCTAATTCTAACTTGGCTTGCTTTAAACGTACTTCGGCCATACGTACAGCTCGTTCAAAAGGTTTAGGGTCTAATTTCGCTAATAAACTCCCTTTTTTAACAAACTGACCTTCAGGTAGTTTTACGGCATCTAAGCGACCACCCACGCGGAAAGATAAATCCACTGTGGTTTTGGCCATGACCTTGGCAGGAAAAGAAAATGTGTTTTCACCTGCAGTGGTTTTCACTTCGGTTAACTGAACCACCGTGGCTTGCTCTTCAACAACATTTAAGTCAGAGCTGTCACCACAACCTGCTAATGCCACCATAGCAATTAAGGCCACTAAAAATCCTTTATTCCCCATTACCTGCTCTCCTATAAAAATACGTTAAGGTCAATGTTCTTAGCTTAGGTTTACAAAACCATACAGCAAACAATTTAGATTCCCTGTAGTTTAATCTGATTAAAAGCTTTACACATAGCAAAATTCTGTAAATATCGGCTATGCTGAGGTAATACACCTATCTATATTTGCAACAATGCAGAGAAATTAACGTAAATTATCAATTTTTATGGCAAATAATACCGATACCATCATCATCCAAGCGGCAAGGCGGGTTTTTATAACTCATGGGTATAAGCGTGCCAATATGTCCTTAATCAGCAAGGAAGCGGGATTTAGCCGAGTCACCATCCATAAGCATTTAAATAATAAAGATGATGCTTTTCGTAAATCCATTGAATACATTTTAGCTGAAAGCCGAATTGCCTGCGGGCCTATCATGGAACAAGCCAGGCTTGATCTTCCCTGCTGGCAAGCCATCGAGAATCTACTGAAATTTTGGATCACGCCCACGTTCGAGGAAGTGGGCGACCATTTAATTTTGCAAGAATTAAAGTACTACGCACAAGAAATTGCACAGGATTTGTTTAATGATGCTCATGCCGATTTAGAACACATGCTAGAACAGGTGCTTATAATGGCTATAAATGCACAAACGATAAACCTTAAACCGCTGAATTTAGATGCCGCTAAACTAGCCGGGTTAATTGTGGCCAGTGCCTCAGGCCTTCGTACACGTTTTGGTGAAGATGATATGCAGAAAACCACTCAACAGTTTATTAAGGTTTTCCAACAGGCCACCGTAATATAGAAATTTCAAAAAGGGGAATTAAGGCTTTAATCTTCTTGATTGTGCATATTCTTCATTAAATACGTCAAAATAAGCTTTCAAGGCCGTCGCTGCTTCCGTTTGATGATGCTCACCCAATAATGACACGGCCACCTCAGCTGTGCATAAATGGTATTCATCAGGTGCTTTACGCAATTTATACACGCTTTGAATTTGGCTTTTTAAAGGTAACACCGGCAAATCTTGTAGAAACGGACTCAATCTAAACATCCTCCCCGCCTGACGCCAGCTTCCATCTAATATGATAAACGCTGGGGTCTTACTTGAATTTTGATCCGCGCAACTCACAACACGATCAGCATAACCGCCGCGGTCCCCAGGAAAAATAAGATAGGGTTGATACCTAGCATCTTTTATCAAGGATAAAAATACAGGATCAGGCTCGGTACGATGCCAAATAAACGTTCGAGTGACTTCAGGTAATATTTGCTCAATTAACCGGCCAGTATTGGTAGGTTTATACTGCTCTTCTTTGTGTGTCAGCAACCAAAACTCCATGGGAAAGCTAGGATTTAGACGAGCATGTTTACGCTGACTGCAAATACAAAAATCTAAAGACATGTAACAATTGTCGCACCGTTTGACGTTACTGCCTTTAGCCAAATACGGTTTACCGCTTATTTGATGATTCAAAAACCGTACTCTTTATTAGTCAAACAGCCGGGTATTTTAACCTTCCAAATCCATGTATTCTATTTATTATTCATTTTCAGCTTGAAACAAAAATAATAAATTATGACCCTCATTACCTACATCATTGACCTTATCCGCCGATCTTTAATCAGTTTCTCAAATCAACCTTGCCATGTGGCCACCTATACACGGGAATTGCCTATCAGCATTGAACGCATGTATGAAAACGCCATTGATGGCGAACACCTCCCCCATTTACATCGCAGCTCTTTTTCTGAACTTAACATCATTGATAGCGGTAAATGGGGTTGGCGTGCAAAAGGCCACCTGACACCCAAATCATTCATGAATAAAATGGAATTAGAGTTAAAACTGGATAGAGAGAAACACCGCTGGATTACCCGAACATTATCAGGCTTAGGAAAGGGCAGCGAAATCTGGACCCATGCGATTCCGTTAGATGATCATAAAATAAAAGTCATTGTGGATTTTTATGTGCCCAAATTACCAAAATTTTTAAAAAACATGTACGAAACAGAATATATCAAAACGTATGCAAAGCTTTATGATGAAGACCTTTGGATGATGGCCACACGTCAACATGAATTGGACCGATTAAAAAATAGAAAAGCACCAGAGAATACAGAAACGCTCAATACAACTCGCATCAATTTAGGTGGAGAAACTGACATTGAACACGCTCTTCCCTTAGAGTTCACCCTACAAGGGCACCCTTATCGTTTAATAAAACTGGATAATGAATGGGTCGCCCATTCGTCCACCTGCCCTCACATGTTAGGGCCTTTACAAAACAGTGATGTGAAAGATGGAAAAGTAGAGTGTCCATGGCATGGGTATGTGTTTGATGTCAAAACACGTGAATGTACTACAGGGCAAAAATGCAAGCTTGCTCCGGCACCCAAGATCATGATTGATCAAGGCAACATCATCGCATCTTTTTAATTTTAGCTTTCTAACGTTCAAAAAAAACAGAAGTAATCATACTTCTGGTTTTCATAGCGCTAGTCTTATGTGGTTAAACGGTTATACAGAGAATTAAATCTCTTCGGCAATTAGAACTTTGGTTTGCTTAGAGCCAGAACTGATCACAACAGAATGCCCCTCAAGGTCACCGGCCTTTGCATTTCCCACTCCGCTTTTGCTGATACGAGCCGTGATAATGACATTTTCAAACTCACTCATTCTTAGGGAATCCATCATTGCCATGGAGTCATCAAGTGTGATCGTCACAGGCCAACTAGTCACAGTCAATCGCTGAACCGCCAACGGCATGGGAGGTCCTTGCTCCGCTTTTGCCAATACAAATAGATCTGCATTATTAGGCAATTTACTTTTAATCGACTCATCCACATCAACTGTCACCAGAATACTGGCTTTAATATTGGCTTTCGCTTCGGCCGCTAAAGTGGAAATTTGCTCAGCAGTGAGTTCCGACTTAGCTTTGTTTAAGCCTCCCTGAATGGCCATGGCATTAGGATTATTAGGCGGCAGTAATCTTAATAAACGAGTCCAGTAACGCACAGCATTCATGAAATCCCCGCGATCATATGAGGCAACCCCCAACAAACCTAACGATGTGTTGTCTCTTGGGTTAATCTTTAATGCGTCTAACAATAGTGACTCTGTAGCAGCATTCAGCTTACGGTCATTAGCAAAAAACATGGCTTGAGCTAACTGAGCCAATGCCACGGCTTTATCTTCTTCTGCTTCCTCAGGCAAATGCTGAAGCACATTTGTAAAACCCATAACAGCAGCATCATATTTTTCTAAATCAAAATTCAATCGACCGATTAAGTACCAAACTTCAACATCTTCCGGTGTTTTTTCAGTTTGTACGACTAATCTCTCTAATAAAGATTTTGCATCTTCTTGTGTATACCCTTGACCAGCACTTTTCTTTAATAGTCCTGCTATGGCCAGTTCATTTTCTGCCCCCAGTTTGTTGTATAACACAACACTGGAAACCACTAAGACAACCGCTAAAAGAACA